>CABZJG010000031.1 GCA_902525995.1 Paracoccaceae bacterium
AAGCTGTGACCAGGTAAGCAAAGACCGGATAGCGGGAAGTAAATCAAACTTTTTCCACTCTTCGGCAGTCTGGACATTTCCTAAATGTGGTAGCAGCCATTCTTCCAAAGTATTCATAAGGTTACGCTCGGATATGTCTGGCATAGCTGTGCCTCCCAGACTGACACGTGCCAGAAACCTCCTTTCAGCATCACTCAGTGGCAATCCAAGTTCGCGTACGCCTATCAACATTGCTTGGGAAATTGCAGTGGGTGGGGCGTCTTTCCAAATTCTGTCGTTAAGTACAATTGCTCCTAGGTGTTCTTGGCTGCGGGCGAGCACGCGGCCTGCTCTTTTCGACCATGAACAGTTGTTTTGCCAATGAAGTTGTGAGGTAAAGAGTTCCTGCAGCTCAGTTTCGGAAATTGATATTGCAGTGCGAATACGCGCTTCTTTTGGGTCGCCATCTAGGTCTGTGGCCACCAACAACCGTTGCGTTGAAAGAGCATCATCAGAGGCAAGTATAGCGCCTTTGCCGCCTGAAAGCAGATATCTAGGCAAAGATCCCTTGCGACGCAACGCAATGCGATCCGGATAGGCCATCGCAACCATCTGAGCTTGACTGAAATCTGGGGAGATATCTGGACAAATTGGTTTAAGTCGGCGGGCCTCCAACGTAATGCGATCCAGTATTGGGCGTTCAATTGGGTGAGGGTGCCTTTGCTTAAATCCTTTGGGATCTTTTAAGGCCTCTAGACGAAGCGTTAGATCGCAGGGTGCGCCGCGTTGCAAGGGATCGCGGTCCGCAAGCAATGCGGCAAGCCCTGCAGCCTGTCGGCCGCTATTTATGAGCATGTGAGCTAAACGTGGATGAAGCGGCAATTTACCTATAGCTTTGCCATGATCCGTAACTTTATCCGCTGCGTCCAGCGCAGAAAGGCTGCGTAAAAGCGCATTTGCTTCATTAAATTGTCCAGAATTAGGAGGTGTGAGAAAAGACAACTGATCTGGGGAGGCCCCCCAGATGGCCAGCTCAAGCGCAAATCCTGCCAAGTCAGCTGTTTCAATCTCGGCGGGCGGATAGGCCTGCATGGCGCCTTCTTCTGGTTTCGACCACAGCTTGTAACAAGTGCCTTCGGCAACCCTTCCAGCACGCCCCATTCGCTGGATGGCTTCGGCTTTTGTCACCCGTTCTGTCACAAGGCGTGACATTCCGGTGCTAGGATCAAAACGGGCGCGGCGTGCCCGTCCTGCATCCACCACCACCCGGATATCTTCAATGGTAAGAGATGTTTCTGCAATTGCAGTAGCAAGTACGACTTTACGCCTATGCTTGCTTGGCGCAATCGCCCTTCGCTGATCGGCAAAAGACATGGCGCCGAAAAGCGGATGAAGAGTACAATCATCCGGTAGACGTTCGCGCAAATTATCCATCAAGCGGCGAATTTCGGCTTCGCCGGGAAGAAAAACTAAAACTCCGCCAGATGTTTCTGACACAGCCTTGATTACTAAATCGGTCAACGCTAAATCGAAGCGAATTTGTTTGTTCAGTGGTCGTTCCAACCAGATTGGTTTAACGGGAAATGTACGCCCATCTGAATGGATTACTTGCGCATCATCCAAAAGCTGTGCCAATTCCTTGGCGTTTAAGGTTGCGGACATTACCAAAAGATGAAGGTCCTCGCGTAGTGCAGAAGCCGTCTCAAGGCACAGTGCCAGGCCTAAATCTGCGCTTAAAGATCTCTCGTGAAATTCGTCAAAAATTACCACCCCAACACCGTCTAGTGATGGGTCTGTCTGTATCATTCGGGTTAGTATACCCTCTGTTACAACCTCAATTTTTGTCTTCGCCGAGCTTTTGAATTCACCTTTGATACGAAATCCTACGGTTTCGCCAACAGGTTCATTTAATGTTTCAGCCATTCGTTCAGCGGCTGCGCGGGCAGCTAACCGACGGGGCTCAAGCATCAAAATCCGGCCCGAAACAAACTCCGAGTGCAGTAAAGCAATAGGAACGCATGTGGTTTTGCCAGCGCCAGGTGGTGCAGTGAGAACCGCACGTTTGTTTTGCTTCAAAGCGGACAGCAGTTCAGGTATAACCTGATGTATCGGCAAGTTATGGTTCACAGTTGCACTATTGCCGAACAAAGCTCGCGCGTCCACGCAATGTTGTTATGTCAAAGCGTTGGACACGATAAAGGTCGTTTTCAAATTCGTAGTTTAGGATAAATGGGAAATTTTCACCTTCGGCTCTTTCTTTTTCTGTAAAGCCTCCAATTCGTTGATACACCCCACTGCACTGGGCTCCATTTTCTGTCTTTTCTAAACCCGAAAGAGTGATCTCAACCCGACTAGCTCCGTCAAACATTGGCAAATATAAATTACATAAGTCGTTTTTAGATTGGTCAGACAAAAGAGCTGCCATTGCCGTCATCGGGTCAAGCATATTTTCTTGTGTTAATGGATCAAGCCAATGAGGCTGTTTGGGTTTTTTACTGGTAACTTTAGGAATTCCGTTCTGATATCGGATTATCTTTTCGCTTTTACGTCGGCCAGTATCAGAAACCTCTTTATAATGTTCCGGTTGGTATTGTTTGCCAAAGCGCTTTCCCACGGCCTGGGCATCGAAATGGTATTTGACCAAAAGGCCGACAAGACCTGTTGACTCCAAGATGCCGTGGATGCCGTAACTTGCCCCTTTGGTCTCTATCGCGTAGCGTAGCTGCCCTGCCTTGATGCCGCGGATGAGCACATCAAATTTGTATCTTTGGGTATCTGCCATGGCGGAAGAAAACGCAAAAAATACCGCAAGGAATGCGGCTATTGAGCTAAAATGGAACTTTTTTTTACCAATTTTGTTCATTGAACCCAAGCCATGCTGGACTTTATCCCATAGATCAAGGCAAGAAATGAAACCAAAGGTCAATGCCTTGACAATCAACATTGCGGAAAGCTGCCGAAAAGATATGACAGATATAAAGAAACTGGCAGAAAAAATTGTGACCCAAGATCGGCGTGCTTTGTCGCGTGCGATAACGCTGGTTGAAAGCAGCCGTGAGGATCATCGCACACAGGCCGTTGAGTTGGTGCAAAGGTTGCATCACAACAGTGGTCAAGCTCTTAGAATTGGTCTTTCTGGCACTCCAGGGGTTGGCAAGTCTACCTTCATTGAAGCTTTTGGTGGCTTTCTTACAGAGCAAGGCTTACGGGTGGCAGTGCTTGCGGTTGATCCTAGCTCAGCGCGCTCAGGGGGCTCTATATTAGGCGATAAAACCCGTATGGATCGGTTGGCCCGCAATCCGAAAGCATTTATCCGACCATCGCCAAGCCAATCGCATTTGGGCGGTGTCGCCCGGCGCACGCGTGAGGCCGTTGCGATTTGTGAGGCTGCCGGCTTTGATATTGTTCTCATCGAAACTGTTGGGGTTGGCCAATCTGAAACCATCGTGTCCGAGATGGCGGATCTGTTTGTCTTGCTACTCGCTCCTGCAGGAGGAGACGAGTTGCAAGGGGTTAAGCGTGGGATCATGGAAATGGCTGATATCATTTTGGTCAACAAAGCTGATGGAGATTTGAAGCCAGCAGCGGTCCGAACCTGCGCGGACTATGCAGGTGCATTACGTTTATTGAGAAAAAGGGAACAAGATCCAAAAGGTTTTCCCGCAGCCATGTTGGTATCTGCGGTGGCCGAAACCGGTCTTGAACAAGCCTGGAAATCCATGCGTGAATTAGCAAAATGGAGACAAAAGGAAGGGCATTATCAGATCAAGAGAGCATCTCAGGCGCGCTTTTGGTTTGAAGAAGATGTAAAGCAAGGTGTGTTGGCAGTGCTGGCACAGTCAGATACGCAGAAAGATATCGAACGTATGGGCGAACGTGTTTTTAAAGGTGATCTTTTGCCTGCGGCAGCGGCAGCGGAAATTTTAGAAAAACTTTCCAAGCGCTGACGATTCGCAAAATCATCGAAGTGTTGATGGTTTTGAGGGGTGCAGACAACTTTAATGATGATACAAGCCGTAAGCGTGGAATCAAACTGCGGATATCTGCTGCTGCATTGAGAACTGTGGATCATCGTGGGGGGGTAGATGCCTTTAAAAGTCTAATCAGGGTCATATTTCCCGTCTGCATGCGCTTGACGCGGCATCTCAGAGGCAATAGAACGCCGAACATCAGATTTTGGCGCGGCCCTTTGCGGCGCCTTTTTATATTGGCCGGCGGAAGTTGTCGCTGCCATAACAGACAAATGAGGTAACTGACATGTCGCGCCGCTGCGAACTGACCGGAAAAGGCCCGATGACTGGCAACAATGTCAGCCACGCCAATAACAAAACTAAACGTCGTTTCTTGCCAAATTTAAACGACGTGACCCTGCAATCGGAAGTCCTTAAGCGTGGAATCAAACTGCGGATATCTGCTGCTGCATTGAGAACTGTGGATCATCGTGGGGGGTTAGATGCCTTTTTGGCCAAGGCCAAAGACACCGAACTTTCAGCCAATGCACTAAAGGTCAAAAAAGAAGTTGCAAAAGCCCAAGCAGTCGAAGCCTAGTTTAGGCTTTGTTTGCCCGCAACGATAAGAGAATTTGAAAACCCTGCCCGAATATGGCAGGGTTTTTTTTGATGTCTCCTTTAGGATCTGAAGCGTGCAGTTAAACCAAATTAGACAGGCTTTTCTTGGCGCCTTAATACTGGTTCTGGTTCTCGCCAGCCAGAGTATGGCTCAGGCGCGTTTAATGCCGGCTGCTGTTGGTCAGATGGTGATATGCACTACGGATGGTGCCAAAATCATTGGGATAGATGCCCAAGGGCAACCCACTGGTGAGGATCATATATGCCCTGACTGTGTTTTAGCATTTGTTCATTTAGAAGCAGATGGTTGGCGATTGACCGAACCTTTTAGGGTGCTATTTGCTCAATTTGTTCATGCTGAACTGCCGAAATTTATTTTACATTCGTTTAGGGCCGCCGGGTTGCCACGCGCTCCGCCTGTTTTTTCAGATTTTAAAACACTGTAATAATTCTGAAAAACAAAGGAGTGGATTATGTCCATGATCAAAAAAATTCTGATGGCTGCCACAGCTATCCTTTTCGCGGCACCTGTTATTGCAGGCGATATTGAAATCCATGATGCGTATGCTCGCTCATCTGGAAAGATGGCAAAAGCTGGGGCTGTTTTCATGATGATTCATAATCATACTGACACTGAGGACCGTCTACTTGAAGCCCGTTCAGATGCAGCCAAAATGGTTCAACTGCATACGCACTCAATGGGTGACGATGGAGTCATGAAAATGCGCCATGTACATGGCGGTTTCGCAATCCCGGAGCATGGCATGCGGGGACTAAAACGCGGAGGAGATCATCTTATGTTTATGGGCTTGGTTGCCCCGTGGAAACATGGAGGTACAATCGAGCTGACATTGGTGTTCGAAAATGCTGGCGAAATAATGATTGAAGTTCCAATTGATCTTGAGCGAAAAGCTATGGCTCACAGCCATTAAGCAAAAAATGAGCGGTATGATGATTAACAGTGTTTTGTTTGTCTGTTTAGGCAATATATGCCGCTCACCAACTGCCGAAGCGATTTTTCGTGAGAAAGCTCCGCGACGCGGGCTTTCTGTGATTGCAGATAGCGCTGGAACTGCGGGATGGCATTTGGGAAAAGCGCCGTACGAGCCAATGCAAACCACTGCAGCGGAATTTGGTTACGACCTTTCACCTTTACGTGCACGACAAGTCGCTCAAAAGGATTTTTCAAATTTTGACCTAATAATTGCTATGGATCAGCAAAGTTTACTTGATTTGAAGGCATTGACGTTAAGAGCTAATACTGCTCATTTAAGATTAATGGGGGCCTATATTTCTGCTGGTTCTCCTCCAGACATACCGGATCCATACTATACACGAGATTTTGTAGGGGCGCTTAAAATCATCGAGCAGGCCATCGATAATATGCTAGCTGCCCAGTGGCCAAAGTAAGTTGCAAGGCAGTAAGCTCAATTTTTTTTGCTTAAAAATTATTGAAAGTGATCTAAAAGCAGCTACTTCGCGTAATAAGTATGCTCTAACAAGGGATAGCCATGACTTATCTTACGCTCTATGCAAGCACAGCACTTGTGTTTTTGATCCTTGATGTTGTTATGCTTAGAAAAGTACTCTATCCATTGTTTTCCTCAAACATTGGGTCGATCATGCTTGAAGACCCGCGCATGGGTGCCGCAGCCGTGTTTTACTTAGTCTACATAGGCGGTGTTCTGTGGTTTGTCTCAATTCCCGCACTTGCCTCTGGAGCGCCTTCTCAAGCCTTCCTTACGGGCTGTATCTTGGGAATATTGGCTTACGGAACATATGAATTCACCAACTTTGCAACCCTACGTGATTGGTCAATGCAAATGGTGATGGTTGATGTGGTTTGGGGGGCTGTCTTGACAGGATCGTCTGCTTGGGCAGGTGTTTTGATTACCAAAACCTTTGTGGCATAAAAGTTTCGACCCCAATCAGGATTCTTGGCTTGGCTTTCCACTCAAAGCATCCTATAGCGGCGGCTTGAGTAAATTGGGGATCCAAACATGCAAGGCAGTGCAAATCTTAATGTAATGGTCAAAGCCGCACGCAAAGCGGGCCGGTCGTTGGTCAAAGATTTTCAAGAAGTGGAAAATCTTCAGGTCTCTGCAAAGAGTGCTGGCGATTTTGTATCTCGAGCAGATATAGCAGCAAAAAAGATCATCAAGGAAGAGCTTACCGAAGCCCGGCCTACCTATGGCTGGTTAGGTGAGGAAAGCGACCCTGTAGCTGGACAAGATCCAACCCGACGCTGGATCGTTGACCCTCTGGACGGCACGACTAATTTTCTGCACGGGTTGCCGCACTGGGCAGTTTCAATTGCTTTAGAACATAAAGGCCAAATTGTAGCCGGTGTTGTGTTTGACGCGAGCAAAGATGAACTATTTGTTGCGGAAAAAGGCAAAGGAGCCTGGATGAACGACAGAAGGATTAGGGTTTCGGATCGCCACCGAATGATTGAGAGCATATATGCCACTGGACTTCCCTTTGCTGGGCGATCTGATTTGCCTGCAACCTTGAGTGATCTGGCACAGGTTCTGCCGGCTTGTGCAGGTGTGCGCCGTTGGGGGGCCGCTTCTTTGGATTTGGCGTATGTTGCAGCTGGCCGCTATGATGGGTTTTGGGAGCGCAGCCTAAATATTTGGGATATTGCCGCGGGGCTCATTCTTGCACGCGAAGCAGGAGCTCTTGTCGAGGGCATAGCCAAAAACACAAAGCCTGAGGATACTGGAGATATCCTATGCGCGACTGAAGTTCAATTTGAACAGTTTTCAAGAATTATTCGCACGTAAAAAAGCTATCTTTTTCTTCGGATGATCTTTGGGATGCGAGATGTTTCAATCCGGTATTTTGCTTCAGGGTGTTGAGGATGGCCACGAGTTTGTTCCCAAAAGACTGTTCCACCTAGACGTCTAAACAACGGCAAGCACAGCACTAAACCAGCAATGAATCCCCCTATATGGGCCCAATAGGCGACATCACTCTCAGCGCTGGGCAATGCAACCCCGTTTAAGAATTGAAGCCCAAGCCAAATACCTAAAATAATCCATGCTGGTAATGAAAATATCCTAAAAAAGATCAAGAATATAAATAATACATCAATCTTTGCACGTGGGAACAGCAGTAGATAGCCACCCATCACCCCAGCCACAGCGCCTGAAGCCCCAACCACTGGAACCTGAGAATAGGGAGCTGAGATCACCTGAACTAAGCCAGCGGCAATTCCGCAAAGTAGATAGAACACCAAATAGCGTAGGTGTCCCATCTCATCTTCTAAATTATCTCCATAAATATGTAAAAACAGCATGTTGCCAGCCAGATGCCAAATCCCACCGTGCAAAAACATGGAGCTGACAAGGGTCTGATACCCTTCACCACTTGCCAACCTTAAAGGGACGAGGCCCCATTGTGTATAAAGCTGTGCAATCACCGGGTAATTTTCCAATTCTCCCCAATAGCTAAAAAACACAAGGCAATTTAAAGCGATTAACATGTATGTGACAAAGGGCGTTTTGCCGGATGGATTATGATCACGAAATGGAAACATTACTTTTAACTGGGGCCGTTATGACCCAAGGTCAAGATAGCCCGCTTAAAAGTTCGGCATTCCCACCTGCAGCTGTTGTGTCTATGCAGATATGCCGCTCGCAGAGGGCGTCCGCCACGTCGGGCTGGGTTGTAATCAGTGGAACAATGGGGCCGTCGCGTTTGGCCAATGCTTGCGAATAGCCGCGCCCTAGCATTTGATCCCCCCACCAAATTACACCACCAATTGGCGGCAAATTTATCAGGGCAGTCGGCTCAATGCGGCCCTTAACGGGCACTGCGTGCCCTCCAAGTTTGCAAATTTGCGCCACCTGTTGATCGCAGGCTATTTGCCCGGGTCCTAAGCATAAGATAGGAGCCTTTGGGTGAAATGACAGTTGGTTCTTTTCACCTGTGGGTCCAGGCAAAGTCATAGGTGGTATCGGTTGGGTAGCCTGAATTTCCAAAATAGTCTTGGCCAGTGTTTTTATGCACATATCTTCGAACCAATGGTCTTTTGTTATGTATGTATCCCTACTGATAAAACGCGATAAATAATGCGGTCCGCCTGCTTTTGGGCCAGTTCCAGATAGGCCTTCTCCACCAAATGGCTGGCTGCCTACAATTGCTCCAATTTGGTTTCGGTTAATATAGATGTTTCCAGCCTTGATGCGGTCTGCAATGTACTGCACTCGGTCATCTATTCTTGTTTGTAGACCAAAAGTAAGCCCATAACCCGTTGCATTTATGTTTTCAGTAATCTCAGCAAGCTGATGCTGGGCATAACGCGCAATATGAAGAACTGGTCCAAATACTTCATGGGTAAGGTCTTCAATCCCACCAACCTCAATAAGGGTTGGCGCTACAAAAGTACCACCTTGTGGCGCTTCCAATTGGCATTTGACGCAATCCTTTTTTCGGGCAGTGTCGATATAGTCTGAAATCGCAATTTGGGCGTTTTGATCAATGACGGGCCCGATATCAGTTTCCACCAGCCAAGGGTTGCCCACGCGCAGCTCTTTCATGGCACCGATTAGCATTGCGGTGAAGTCATCTGCAATATCTTCCTGAACATAGAGGCAACGCAATGCGCTACATCGCTGCCCTGCAGATTGAAATGCGCTCTCGATCACAGCTGCGACAGCCTGTTCAAGCAAGGCTGTGCTGTCTATGATCATCGCATTGAGCCCCCCTGTTTCGGCAATCAATGGCGCGCCGGGCGCTAATTTTTGCGCCATATCAGCACGAATACTCATTGCTGTTTTGGTTGATCCGGTAAAGGCCACGCCGCCAATTCGTCGGTCTGAGCATAGCATCGCCCCTACGGTTCCGTCGCCAGGTAAAAGTTGCAAAGCAGTTTTAGGCACCCCCGCTTGATACATTAAATTCACCAGATAATTTGCGATGAGAGGGGTTTGCTCTGCCGGCTTGGCAAGCACGGCATTACCTGCTGACAATGCAGCTGCGATTTGGCCAGTAAAAATCGCCAGCGGAAAATTCCAAGGTGATATACATGTAAAAATACCTACGGCTGACCCTTTGGGGGTGTGGGCCGCATAGTAGCGCAAAAAATCAACGCCTTCACGCAATTCCGCCAAAGCGTCTGGCAGTGTCTTTCCGGACTCGCGGCACAGGAGAGCAAAAATTTCTCCAAAATGTGCCTCGTATAGATCGGCAGTACGATTTAGTACAGATGTTCGATCTGCCGATGGAGAATTCCAAGGTTTGGCTGATTCAATAGCTTTTTTACACAGAGCAGGAGTAGTGATGCAAGCATGCCCCACAAAATCATTGGCGTTGCTGGGATTGCAAATGACTATTTTATCAATATCTGCTGGATTGCTTTTTGAAGGCGGTTGTCCAACTGGCCAATAACTTTCCTTGTAGTGATTTCGTGCCGTTAGGACCTGTGAAAGCTGCATCTGGTCGGCGAGGTCAAATCCAACGGCATTTTTTCGCTCAGGCGCAAACATTCGGGAACCAGTTTGAATGGCTTTGTTTGGCTCGTGTAAGTCAGCAATAGGATCGCGAGCAACAGCTTCTGGCTTAACGCCTAAATCCACGATTTGATTAACAAAACTGCTGTTTGCTCCATTTTCAAGCAAACGCCTGACCAGATAGGCAAGCAAATCTTGGTGCGCCCCAACAGGGGCATAAATGCGGCAATCACTGCCTTGGCTTGATAGAACTATATCATGTAAAGCTTCACCCATTCCATGCAATCGTTGGAACTCAAAACTGGAATCTTTATTTGCCAATTCAAGGATTGCTGCAATTGTATGTGCGTTGTGAGTTGCAAATTGCGGGTATATTCGATTCCCCATCGAAAATAGTCTTCGCGCATTTGCAATATAGGAAAGGTCGGTACCGGCTTTTTTAGTGAAAACTGGAAAATCTGATAGGCCAGAAACTTGTGCCCGCTTGATTTCAGTGTCCCAATAGGCCCCTTTCACAAGCCTAACCATAAGCTTGCAATCAATCCGCTTGGCCATGTCATAAAGAAAATCGATCACAAAGCTGGCACGTTTGCTATAAGCTTGCACCACCACACCAAATCCATCCCAGCCTCTCAGAGCCGGATTTTGCAAAACAGCCTCGATTACATCAAGCGACAAACTAAGGCGGTCGGCTTCTTCCGCGTCAATCGTAAGAGCCATATTTGCAGACTTCGCCAGTTGGGCCAAAGCATCTAATCGCGGCACCAGTTCATTTATGATACGATCACGCTGGGCCAATTCATATCGCGGATGAAGTGCCGACAACTTAACCGAGACCCCGGGGTTTTTTCGGATATCTTCATGCTCGCAGTCGTCTGCAAGGGCTGTGATTGCGCGGGAGTAGGCTAAATGATACCGAGCGGCATCCGCATTTGTATATGCGGCCTCACCAAGCATGTCATAGGAGTATCTATAGCCTTTTGCCTGCATATCTTTGGCACGTTTCATCGCTTCTGTGATGGTTTCACCCAATACGAATTGCCGGCCCATTTCTTTCATGGCGCGTCCAACAGCCGTCCGGATTACCGGCTCACCCATGCGTTTGAGCAACCCACGCAGATGGCCCACGATACTTGTTTGATCATCCGTTAGGACTTTCCCAGTTAGCATCAAGGCCCAAGTTGAGGCATTGACAAGCGGTGACGTTGAATGACCCATATGTTTGCCCCAATTGGAAGGCGCAATTTTATCCTCAATCAGAGTGTCAATAGTTGCGGCATCAGGAACGCGAAGCAAAGCCTCTGCAAGGCACATGAGTGCAACGCCTTCTTGGTTCGAAAGCCCATACTCTGCGAGAAAAACCTCCATTAAACCCGGTCGGTCCAAGGCTCTTATCTGCTTAACCAGTTGTACCGCTCGCTTGGTGATCCGATCACGCGCGTCTTGATCTAGGTTGGCCACGCCCAAAAGATAATCAAGAACTTGCTGTTCGGATGCATAACTGTTGGCATTAACCAACTGTCGCAGGGTTTGTGAATTAAAATCGACCATAATCTACTCCGTCTATAAGACTGGTATAATGCCTCTATTTAAAGAGTTTTGTCTTGAATCAGATAAATAAACATGCAATTTATCTTTAATGTATCAAATTTACAGGGAAAATGACCATTCAGCTGAAGATCGCTTTGATCGAGCGATTCTGACAGCTCTAGCTGAAGACGGTCGTATGACAGTGACAGATCTAGCCAAGCGGATCGGCCTTTCCAAATCGCCGACCCAAGCGCGGCTAAAGCGGCTTGAGAATAAAGGCGTTATTTTGGGGTATAGGGCGCTGATTGATCCCATCCGTATGGGACTAGATCATGTTGCCTTCGTTGAGGTGCGACTTACAGATACGCGAGAGAAGGCTTTAGATGCTTTTAATCAAGCTGTGGCGCGAATTCCTGAGATAGAGCAAGCACATTTGATCGCAGGAAATTTTGACTATCTGATGAAAATCCGTACCAAGAGCATGAAGGATTATCGCCGCGTTTTGGCAGAAAGAATATCAACCTTGCCGCATGTCGCAAGCACATCTACCTATGTGGCAATGCAGGCTGTTAAAGAAAATGGCTACTTAGACATCACATAAAGAAAAGTAGCTGCCCGCTCGGCGTGCGCTATCATTGTGGGCCAGTTTGGTTTGGACAAACCCTATATTTGAATTTGATTGGTTCAGCTTTCAAACTCATTCATTAGATGTCTTTACACTTCTGCTAATCTTAGTATGTTCGCGCCACCTGGCCCACGTGGTGGAATGGTAGACACAAGAGACTTAAAATCTCTGGGCTTAATAAGCCGTGCCGGTTCGAGTCCGGCCGTGGGTACCAGGTTAAAGGCATCGCAGAAAGACACAGATGCCCGCTGGATGGTCAAATATAGCAAGGCGCGCAAGACAAAAGAGGGTGAGAAAGACGCAGGCCTTGTTGATATTTCCGTGCCCCATTTTGGTTACAAGAACCACATCAGTATTGATCGCAAATTCCGCTTCA
>CABZJG010000032.1 GCA_902525995.1 Paracoccaceae bacterium
ATCCCGAACTGAAAATTTGTCAGTTTAGGGGGTTTGACCGACGCATACTCAACGACCGCCCCATACACGGCCCATCACCATAGCGTTTTGACTGCACGCTCTGGCCAAGATCTATCAAACTCCTGCCCACCCGCTTGACCGTCGCTGGCTTCGGCAATGATCTCGCCCATGGTTGGTAAATCCTGTGTCTCGCTGCCATCCCACAAACCCGAGCGCAGCAGGGCGCGGGAACATTGGATATAGACTTCCGCGATTTTGATCACAATCACCGTTTCCGGACGTGTACCTTTGCGTTCAAATCCAGCCCGCAATTGAGTATCAGTGGTTAATTTGGCCTGCCCGTTGACGCGCACAACCTCATTGCTGCCCGTGACCATGAACATCAAAGACACCCGCCCGTCCTCAACAATATTGCGCAGGCTATCCAGCCGGTTATTGCCGCGCCAGTCGGGCATCAAAAGGGTTTGTGCATCGCTGATCTGCACCACCGGTCCGACGTCTCCACGTGGGCTTCCGTCCGTCCCATCAGGTCCGGTGGTCGTCAGCACACAAAACTTTGATGCTGCAATCCATTTCGCATAAAGCGGGGTCAGAATATGAGATACTTTTTGCAGAGAGGCCCCAACAGGTTGACCATAAAGCCCCAATAAATCATCCAGCTTTTCGATATACTTCATGATTTTTCGCCTCTTGCATCAAACTGTCTGACTGGGTCTCAACCATATTTTCCAATTGGGTCAAGAAATCTTCTTTGTTCAACCCCGGTTTAATTGTCGGCAAAAATTCGACAATCGCCAGCCCTGGTTTGCGGTAAACACCCCGCCGTGGCCAAAAAATCCCCACGTTGGTCGCCGCGGGCACGCAAGGTTGACCAGTTTCTTTGTAAAGCACCGCCGCGCCCACCTTATAGGGGACTTTCGCTCCCGGAGCGACACGCGTGCCTTGAGGATAAATGACAAGCTGACCCGCATGCGCCTTGCCATTGCTGATATCTGCTATCATTTTCTTTATCGCTTCGGCCCGGCGGCCACGCTTTACCGGAATGCAATCTAAAAAATAGGCATACCAACCAACAATCGGCGCCCATTTAAGGATATCCTTCATGATAAACTTTGGCTTTGGAATAACGCTAACAATTAAAATAATATCAAAGAAACTTTGATGTTTACTGGCGATCAAAACGCCATCCGTTGGAATCGGACCGCGGATTTCAGATTTTAGCCCTATCATCCACCCAGCAGTCCAACGCACCCACCTGCAATAGGTGCGCACTGTAAAACAGGCAAAGCGATGGCTTACAGCAGACAATGGGGCAAAGGCCACACCAATAACAGCCATCATAAGATACATTTGTATGGAAAATACAAACGAGAGTAGCCAACGGACCGCATATCGCATTATCGAAGTCTCCGCAGTTCACGGCGGGTCGCCTGCCGGGTTGCAAAAAAAGCCACAGCCGCAATGATCGGCGGCAAGGCCAGCAACCACAGCCATTGAAGCTGTTGAAAACCAAGTCCTGACAAAATCATCGCCTGATCCTTTTTTGACGGCAAAAGATACATGGCCAAAGCGCCGGCGGCGGTGCCAATAGCCGCGCCGAAAAAAGCCCGCAAGGTAAAGCGGCGCACGAAAGCCGAAGCAATATAGCTGTCGCGCGCGCCGATCAGGCGCAGCACCGCAACCACCTGAGCATTGGCTGCCATGGCTGCCCGTGTCGCAAGGGTGATCATGGCCGCGCTGGTGGCCCCCATCAACACGATAGAAAACAGCCCCAAAGCCCAAACCCGCTGGGCTGCTTTGACCAAGGGGCGCTGCCAACGGCTGTGATCGTCCAGCACCGCTCCGGGCACTTCGGCTGCTAGCCGCAAACGTAGCCCCTGCGGATCATAACCCCGCCCATCTTCACGGATATCAATAAGGCGCGGAACAGGAAGCGCATCGACCGGCAGGTCAGGGCCAAACCAAGGCTCTAAAAGTGCCTGCTGTTCTTCAGGTGTAATCACCCGCACTTCGGCAATCCCCGGTGTAGTTTTGAGAACTTGAACCGCCTGCGCCAATTGGCTATCCATCTGCTCGGCCGGGGCCAAGATGCGCAACGTCGCACCGCCTGCGAGGGCTGCGCTCCAACGATCCGATAACCGGTCTGCAGCTAGCGCGAGGGCCAATGCAAACACCACCAAGAACGCCATGGCCGCAGAGGTAAAGGTCGTCAGACCAGCCGTAAACCCAGTGGGCGGCACCACCCGGTCCCGACTGCCATCATGTGAAATCGGCAGCCCGCTATCGTCTTTGGACGCACTCATAGGTTGGCTCCGGCCAATTGCACGCGTTTGTTGTAAATGCGTAATACACGCGCCTGAACTTCGGTTTTTGCGGCGCGTATCAGGCTTAGATCATGGCTGGCGATGACCACGGTCTTTCCCATACGGTTAAGTTCAACCAGAAGCTGCAAAAGGCGCTGGGACATTTCCCAGTCAACATTTCCGGTGGGCTCATCAGCCAAAATAATATCCGGTGACATAATTACCGCCCGCGCAAGTGCTGCCCTTTGCCGCTCGCCGCCCGATAATTCAGGCGGCAGCGCATCGGCGCGGTGACCAAGACCGACCCAGTTCAACAGCTCTTTTAGGTTGGCGCCGTCTGCCAAGCTATCCTGGCCTGCTGCCGCCAATGGCAGGGCGATATTATCCACCACATTCAAGTGATCTAGAAACTGGCAATCTTGATGCACAACCCCGATGCGGCGACGCGTGAGCGCAATGTCATCTCTGGTCATAGCCCGCAGGTCCTGACCAAAGATGGTAATATTGCCAGCAGTGGGCACAAGTGCGCCGTAACACATTTTAAGAAATGTAGTTTTACCAGATCCAGAGGGACCCGTCAGAAAATAAAAAGCCCCTGACGCGATCGACAGCGTCATTTCTGATAACAGCTCGCCCCCACTATACGTGTAGGCCACATTTTCCAAATCTATCAAATCACGTTCTTTCAACAACAGCGACCTTTATCTGTGTTGTGCCCCAGCATCGCGCGCGTTGCAATCCATCTTGGCACATAGAAATTCACTTTTCCCTTTTGGCTAAAATATATATTGTGTCATAAGGTTAAGGGAAATCGGGAAAATAACGTGATTGAAGAGCCCAAAATGCTACTGGTCTGTCCGAATTGCGGCGCTCAGTATGAAGTGCCAGAAGACCATATTCCAAAAAAATATGGTCGTGATGTGCAATGTTCGGCTTGCAATCATACGTGGTTTCAAACCCATCCCGCACAGGATTTACAACCAGCACCCCAAGCTGAAGTAGAAGATCATGGCTCGTCAGATGAGCCGAGCCATGGGTTTGACCCCTCACAGGCCAGTGAACCAGAGGTAAGCTTGGAGGCACCTTCTGCGGGCACCGGCCCGCAAATGCCCCCTTTAAGGCAAAGAAGATCACTGCATCCTTCTGTTGCTGGTGTGCTGCGTGAAGAAGCCAAACGCGAAGTGGAAGAACGCGGCAGCAATGCGCCGCAAGTGCCCGAAAGCTCTGCCCGATCAGGGTCTTCTGATCAGGCCCGCGAGGCTGATATGGATATGCAGGCCCTAGAAGCCCTCTACCAAAATAGCGAAAAAACCGCAAAAAGCACGCGAGGGGCCTTATTACCGGATATTGATGAGATTAATTCGACCCTCAGCACCAGCGGTACGGAATGGCCAAGCGATACGGACGCTTCAAAAGAAATTGCGCAAAAAGGACAGCGCAGGCTGGGGTTTTTACTCGGTATTGCGATTATTGTTGCTGCAGCCGCCCTTTATTATTTTGCCGACAGATTGGGCGATCGTATCCCCAGCTTGCAACAACCGCTCGAGCTTTACCAGCAATGGATCAATAATATGCGTATCGTGTTGGACCAATGGATACGTCAGGCCATCGATTGGCTGCAAACACAGTGGGCAGTGCTCCGAGCACCCACGCAATAGTGACCATCAGCCGATCCACCGTTTAGACCAATTAGCCCAGCGGAAACTGTCATATCATTTTGCACTACAGGCGAATTTGCTTACAGCCAATCAGGCAAACTATCGCGATTAATGATTTCATCATAGCTTGGACGGGCGCGAATAACCGCAAATTGATCCCCGTTCACAAGCACCTCGGGGATCAAGGGCCTGGTATTATACTCGCTGGCCATAACCGAGCCATAAGCGCCTGCAGAGCGAAACGCTACAAGATCGCCCTGCTGTTGGGCCACCAGAGGACGGCCTTTGGCAAAGGTGTCACCGCTTTCGCAAACTGGTCCGACGATATCATAGACCGCCGGTTCGCTGTCGGCTGCCGGCTCGAGTACGGGAACAATATCGTGATGCGCATCATACATCGCAGGACGCACCAGATCATTCATTGCTGCATCCAGGATTAAAAATTCACGGTCCTCACCTGATTTTACATAAATCACTGAGCTCACCAAAAGCCCCGCATTGCCTGCAATCAACCGGCCCGGTTCAATTTCAATTTCACAGCCAAGATGCCCCAACTCGCGCTTGACCATTGCCCCATAATCCGTGGGCAATGGTGGCGCTTCGTTTGAGCGGGTATAAGGAATGCCCAAGCCGCCGCCCAAATCAAGCCGCCGAATATTATGCCCATCGGCCCGCAATGTTTCAGTCAATTCGGCCACTTTGCGATACGCGGCCATAAAGGGCTCTAATTCGGTCAACTGGCTACCGATATGAACATCAATGCCCACAACTTCCAACCCTTTGAGCCGCGCAGCTAGGGCATAAACCTCGCGCGCACGTGAGATGGGAATACCAAACTTGTTTTCAGACTTTCCCGTGGCAATTTTCGCGTGGGTTTTGGCATCAACATCGGGATTGACCCGGATTGTGATCGGCGCGGTAGATCCAAGCGATAAGGCCACTTCATTCAAAAGATATAATTCCGGCTCGCTTTCAATGTTAAACTGGCGCACCCCGCCCTGCAGCGCTTGGTGCATTTCACCGCGGGTTTTCCCCACACCGGAAAAGACGATCCGTTCGCCCGGCACGCCTGCTGCACGGGCGCGCAGATACTCACCGCCCGAAACCACATCCATGCCCGCGCCAAGATCACCAAGGGTTTTGAGGATCGCCTGATTAGACGCCGCTTTCATTGCAAAACACACCAAATGATCCAGCCCATCGAGAGCTTCATCAAACAGTTTGAAATGGCGGATCAATGTGGCAGTTGAATAAACATAAAACGGCGTACCCACCTGCGCGGCGATCTCTTGAATTGCCACATCTTCAGCTTGCAGCCTGCCATCGCGATAAAGAAAATGATCCATAATCCTTGCCCCGGTTGAATAGATCGGATGTGAAGATCACCTAGACCATTCAGCATGTTAAGAAAACCCTTGTCCTGACAGAAGCGCGCCCAGCAAGCTACGTCTTGTGTCCAAAAGGAATGTTTTTACCCTGTATTAGCTCAAAAGTGGTCGGATACGGTCAATTGCACGTTCAATATTCTCTGTGCTGTTCGCATAGGAAAACCGGATAAAACCTTCTCCATGAACCCCAAAGCTGGTGCCGGCAATTGTGGCCACACCGGCCTGCTCCAAAAACAGGTCCTGAGCGTCTTTGGCGCTTAACCCGGTGCCAGTAATATTTGGAAACGCGTAAAACGCACCAGCAGCATCGGTGCAGCGAACGCCCGGCAAATCATTCAAAGCCTCCATAATAATCCGCCGCCGGTTGTCAAACTCGGCCACCATTTGATGCACTGCATCCTTGGGCCCGGTCAGCGCTGCAAGGCCGGCGAATTGCGCCGCGGCATTAACGCATGAATGGTCATTAATGCATAGGCGCGTCACCGGATCGACCATGGCATCGGGCCACACTGCATAGCCCATTCGCCATCCGGTCATCGCGTAGGTTTTAGACCATCCATCCAGCACAATCAGCCGGTCGCGTATTTCAGGATAATTCAGCAGGCTCACATGGGTGCGCCCATCGTACAGCATTTCGCTATAAATCTCATCCGACAGAATGGCCACATGTGGGTGCTGGCGTAAACCGGTCACCAATTTGTCGATCTGGTCTTTTGGCGTTACGCCGCCCGTTGGGTTGGCAGGGCTATTAATGATGATCAACCGGGTCCGTTCATTAATTTGCGACAGCACCGTATCTGCATCGAACGCAAACCCGTTTTGCTCACTCAACGCCATTGGAACAGCTTTGGCGCCGCTGTAACGGATCACGGATTCGTAAATTGGAAAGCCGGGATTGGGATAAATAATTTCTGCGCCCGGTTCGCCAAACATCAAAATAGCAAAAAACATCGTCGGCTTTCCGCCGGGCACCACAATAACGTTGTCGGGGTTCACATCCGCGCCGTGCCGCGCCGCAAGATCTTCGGCCACCGCGGTTCTAAGTTGGGGTAGTCCATTGGCTGGCGTATAGCCATGATGGCCCTCCTGCAACGCTTTGATGCCAGCCTGTACAATATGGTCAGGGGTGCGAAAGTCGGGTTGGCCAATCCCCAGATTAATAATGTCCTTGCCCTCTGCGGCCAATTTTTGGGCCCGCGCCAGAACGATAAAGGCGGACTCTGTACCCAGACGGGAAATACCTTTGGAAAACTTTAGCTCTGACATCACGACCTCAAATTTTACTGACCATCGCCGGACTTGCCAATCGAAGTCACATCAGTTGCTTTTGGCGACACTATCCGGCTCTGTAAACCTGTCCACATTAGCACTTTCTGTCAATTGGAAAAGGTTAAAATTAATGTTCAATTTCAACATTATAGCAAAATTGGAACAGGGTTATTCTGTATCCTGTTCGCTAGGCGGAACTGGTAATCCATCAACGCCGCAGCCTGTGGTGAAACCGAGCAGAGCCGTCACTAATAGCACTTTGCAAATATTCATATCGCAAGCCTACCTTTCCACTTTGAAACTTGGGCGCGCACCTGCTCTGGTGCGGTGCCACCGAAAGATACCCGCGATGAAACCGAGTTTTCAACACCAAGTACCGAAAATACATCTTCGGTTATTGCGCTGTGAACCGATTGCATATCTGCAATGCTAAGCTCTGGCAGATCACAGCCGCGTTTTTCAGCCAAAGCCACCAATGCGCCGGTCACATGATGGGCATCGCGAAACGGCATATTCAAGGTTCGCACCAACCAATCTGCAAGGTCGGTGGCGGTGGAAAACCCAGATCCGGCGGCGGCGGCCAAAGCCTCTTGATTGGCCTGCATATCGCGCACCATGCCGTCCATTGCAGCAAGGGCCAAAATCAAATGGTCGGCCGCATCGAAGACCTGTTCTTTGTCCTCTTGCATGTCCTTGGAATAGGCAAGCGGCAAGCCTTTAATCACCATCATCAACGCAACATGGGCACCAAAAATCCGCCCGACTTTGGCGCGAATTAGCTCTGCTGCATCGGGGTTTTTCTTTTGTGGCATGATCGAGGACCCTGTCGAAAACCTGTCCGACAAAGACACAAAACGAAATTGCGCCGAGGACCAAATGACCAGTTCTTCTGCAAACCGACTCAGATGCATCGCACAAATGGATGCCACACTTAGAAATTCCAGCGCAAAATCGCGGTCGCTAACCGCATCCAGTGAGTTGGCGGCGGGCCGGTCAAAACCAAGCGCCTTTGCAGTATGCTCTCGGTCAATTGGAAACGACGTTCCTGCAAGCGCGGCCGCCCCGAGCGGGCATTCATTCATCCGCGCACGCGCATCGCGAACCCGCCAAAGATCGCGGGCAAACATTTCAACATAGGCCATCATGTGATGCCCCCAAGTGACAGGCTGTGCTGTTTGCAGGTGGGTAAACCCGGGCATCACCCAGTCTGCGCCAGCTTCGGCTTGGCTCAATAGCGCCGAAATCAGGGAGGCAAGCGCCTGATCAGCCGAATCGAGTTGATCGCGCACCCACAGCCGGAAATCAGTGGCCACCTGATCATTGCGCGAGCGCGCTGTATGGAGCCGCCCTGCCGGGTCTCCTATAATTTCTTTCAACCGTGCCTCGACATTCATGTGAATATCTTCCAGCGCCGTGGAAAACTGAAATTCACCACCTTGGATTTCTGACAAGACCGTGAGCAGGCCTTTCCTTATTGCTTCGGCATCGCTATCTGAGATGATACCCTGTGCTGCAAGCATTGCGGCGTGGGCCTGCGATCCGGCAATATCTTGTGCCGCCAATCGCTGGTCAAATCCAATGGACGCATTAATTGCTTCCATAATGGCATCCGGACCAGCGGCGAAACGGCCACCCCACATCTGGTTCGAGGACTTGTTTGACATATTGGTGCCTTTCGGAGGACGCATGCGCGCTATTGCTTTGATCATTCTTTATACTGCTCTGATTGCAGGTGCAAATGGCACTTGGGCAGAAAACACGAACATTTCTATGCTAAATCAGCTGCGCCAGGGCGACATGCAAAAGCTGGTGCTTCATCCTGTACCCAAACGGGTTTCTGATATTCAGTTTATGACCGCGAGTGGCGCGAAGAAATCGCTGGATGATTACAAAGGCCGCTTTGTTCTGGTTAATTTTTGGGCCACTTGGTGCGCCCCCTGCCGCGCTGAAATGCCAAGCCTTTCCACACTTCAATCCACAATCGGTGGCAGTGACTTTGAAGTTGTAACGATTGCCACAGGTCGAAATACGCCAGCTGCGATTGAAAAGTTTTTTAATGACAACGGAATAGGTAACTTACCAACATACCGAGACCCAAAACAAAAGTTGGCACGCGACATGGCTGTGCTTGGACTGCCCGCGAGTATCCTGATTTCACCGGAGGGGCATGAAATTGGCCGCCTGCTTGGCGATGCCAACTGGTCAGATACTGCCGCGCTGAACCTTATGTCGGCTTGGGTTGAAAACAGGTAAACCAACAGGCCGCATTTCCACCTCTTTTGTGCTCGGCCTAAAACTTCAAAATCAGCCGTACTGATCCCAGTATTTGAGCCTCGGGTTGACCGTGAAATTCTTTGCTTAGCCAAGTTAGCCCAGCGAAGCCCTGCCTATTTTTCCGCGCCCAATGCAAACCAGTACGAAACCGCAATCGTTGATTGTACATTGGCGCACTTGTATCATCAAAAAACGCACTTTTTGCAACATGACCGACATCGCCGCCGACAGAAAACCCCATTTGATTTACCTTGCCCGGGATCACACAGTATCGCTGCCCAGTGACGGGATCGCGTATAAATAATGACCCTGAAAACCCACTGCCAAAGTGAATATCCGCACCCACCCGCGCGAGCATTTCGGCCGTTGCATAACCTTCAACGAAAGGCCTAATGCCCAAACGATCCCCATTCGGGACAGTTTCGCCAATTTCAACTATCGGGCCAATTAGAACTTGATTGCCGATCTGCCTAGACAGAACCGACTCAGATGGTATGTGCTCATCAACCGCTTCGTGAAGCGCTTTTTGAAAATCACCCAACCCTGTTTGCTTGCCCAAAACAGACGCCCCAATCCCGGTGCTATACTCTAGCCCATTGTGTTGAAAGTGACTGTGCATCCCGAGAGCTAAGTGACCGGCAAACGGCCTATCGATACCATTATTTCCACTTAGATTTGAAGGCGCAATTACTTCGCCCAGAATTTGGATTTCCACCAGTTCCGAAAACTCTTCAGGCAATTCGCCTTTCCAATCTGCACGCCAAATACGGCTTGAAGCAACAGACCCGGTGCGCCATCGGTCTCCACCATCCCCGAGTAAATCGTTTGTGATCAAATTGCCATATCCGATATAGTACTTTTTCGGTTTGCGCTCAGAAAAGTCTTGAGCGGCCAAAGTCACAGCGGAAAAAATTAAAAGAATTGACAGCCTTACGGCAGAACTTAAAAATAGTCTCATAATAAATTTTGCCTTATTAGGAGTAAATTAAAACCAAATCAACGAAATAAGTAAAAAAACTGCCAGCCATCATAGTGGCATCAAACTAACCTTTTAAATCGGTTCACAAAAAAAGATCCGAAAAGGTCGATAATTATGATCACTCAATGTTATTGCCTGCATGGAATGTCAACGATGGATACCATTCCTGCTCTAATTAAATATTGGTTATTGCAAATCGACCGCTTAAATGGATATGAAAGTTCTGTTCTTTTGAACAAAGAAACTCTCAACTTTTTACTTCGTCAAATTTGCGGAAAATGGGCCGTCGAGTGTTAACAAATTGCAATAATTAATATTGTATTGATTTTTCAAATAAAAACATTTAATCTACTATTAGGCGAGTTAAAATTTCTCGCCATTTTAAGAAACTGAAAGAAGTTAAAGAAGGAAAAGTCACTAAAAATAATTTAAAGCTATAAATCATTGAACCCTGAATAATTCAATACAGTAACAATATGGATGCACCTATGAAACCCGACCTGAAAGAATACTCTCTAGAAGAGTTGATGTCCTTAAAAAAGGATGTCGACGCTGCAATCAATTCATACAATGCGCGCGCGCTGGCACATGCCCGGCAAGAATTGGAAAAAACCGCCCAGTCTATGGGATACAAACTTGATGAAATTATCGAAATTCGTAAGCCGCGTGCGAAAGTTGCACCAAAATATCGTAATTCAGATGTGCCCGAGCAAACTTGGACAGGACGCGGCCGTACACCCAAGTGGGTTGAATTTGCACTTGAGAGCGGAAAAACACTAGACGATCTCAAAATCTGATTGTTCTGCGCTCTAAAGTGCAGCACCTGCTTCATAGCATCTGCACTGGGATGGCAGAACATGAAAGCTCGGTGGTTAAATTTCCATGGGGCAATCAAATGACCGGGTCATATTGCGATTTCAAATGGGGTCAAAAGCGTTCAATTGAATGCGGCCCTAGTACCTGCTGTATCTGGCGCAATCGCATAATGGCCGTCAAGCTCTGGGGGCTGATTTTTATAGTGGTCATTTGGAACACTATAAACCGTGCGCCAGCCGATAAGCGATTGCGCACTGACTAAACAGACATGCAGTTTTTGCAGTCCTTGATCACAGACCGGATTGCCAGCGTCTTGACTTTTTTATGTCACTTGACGCCAGCCGGTTATACCACCGTAATTTGAGGTTTCAGGCTAAACAAAGCCTAACTGTGACTGTTCTAGGCCCAAGCAAAATATGGATATTGACCCGTGGTCAAAACGCCATTTCTATGCTTGGGTTAAAGACACCGCTGAAAACTTACACTGAAACCGCAAAATCAAAACTGATACATTTTGGCGCCAGCGTTCAAGAAATACCTTTGGCTAGGCTGCACCGGACTTCGGCTACATAAAGAGGACAGAAATGGAAGAAACGAAAAATATTGCCTTTCTCGGAACCGGTTTGATGGGCTTTCCCATGGCGCAAAATATATTGAAAAGCGGGTACAACGTAACGGTCTGGAACCGCAGCCCTGCTAAGGCCGATCCACTTCTTGATTTCGGAGCGAAAATTGCTGCAACCCCAACTGAGGCAACAGAAGGCACCGAGGTTATTTTCACGATGCTGTCCGATGGCGCGGCTGTGCAAGAAATATTAGAGAGGGACAAACTAAAAGCCTCTCTGGCGGAAAATTCTATTTGGATAGACATGTCGAGCACAAAACCCGCAGATGCCCGCACGCAGGCTTTGATCCTCAAACCACTGGGCGTTGAGTATCTTGATGCACCGGTCTCGGGGGGCACTGCGGGCGCCGAAAGCGCAAGCCTTGCGATCATGGTTGGGGGTCACGCCACTGCCTTTGAGGCTGCAAGCCCTGTCCTATCCGCCATGGGGCGGCCGGTTCATGTTGGTCCTAGCGGAGCAGGGCAATTGGCAAAACTGGCCAATCAAGCGATCGTTGGCGTGACCATTGGCGCGGTGGCCGAGGCAATGCTCATGCTGGAAGCAGGCGGCGCCGATCCTGCATCAGTGCGCGATGCTCTGCGCGGGGGGTTCGCTGATGGGACGATTTTGCAGCAACATGGCGCCCGGATGACCGATAGGAACTTTACGCCAGGCGGACCTTCTAAATTACAACTCAAAGACCTCAACAATGTACTTTCAGAGGCAAAGGACCTTGGCTTAACGCTGCCTGTCACAGAACACATCCGGGATCGGTTCAAGTATTTTGTCGATCAGATGCAGGGTGAAAATCTAGATCACTCTGGTTTGTATCTTGAACTAAAAGCCCAAAATGAGTTGAGCGAATGACAAAGGTACTTATCTTGGGCGGCGGCGGTATGGTTGGCCAGAAACTAGCCGGTCAGCTAAAATCAGCCGGATTATCACAAGCGAAGATCAGCAATATTACAGCATTTGACCTAGGCTTTCCCTTGGACAGCATTGCCGGTGTCACGCAAGTTGCTGGTGATCTGGCCGACCG
>CABZJG010000033.1 GCA_902525995.1 Paracoccaceae bacterium
GGCTAAACACAGCGATGGATGAAACAGATGCGCACAGCCCAGCTCGACCGCAGCACTTCGGAAACCAAAATCAGCGTGACGCTGAATTTGGACGGAACCGGCGTATACGACAACCAGACCGGCATCGGTTTTTTTGACCATATGCTGGATCAGCTGTCGCGCCATTCGCTGATTGATATGACCATTCGCGCAGAAGGCGACACACATATTGATGATCACCACACTGTTGAAGATACAGGGATTGCGATCGGCCAAGCGCTCGTTGCGGCTTTGGGCGATAAAAAAGGCATCGCACGGTACGGCAGCTGCAATTTACCGATGGATGATGCGCAAATTGCCTGCGCGCTCGATCTGTCAGCGCGTCCCTATCTGATATGGAATGTTGACTTTCCAAGCGCGAAGATTGGCGGTTTTGACAGCGAATTGGTGCGTGAGTTTTTTCAGGCTCTCAGCACCCATGGCGGCATAACGCTGCATATTGATCAATTGCACGGGATCAACAGCCACCATATTGCAGAAGCAGCCTTTAAAGCCGTTGCGCGGGCTTTGCGGATGGCGGTTGCACCCGATGCGCGTTTGGACGGGGCCCTTCCCTCGACCAAAGGGGCACTTTAGCAGGTCATGCAAACAGCCATTATCGATTATGAAAGCGGCAATCTGCATTCCGCGCGCAAAGCGTTTGAGCGGATCGCTGCAGAAACCAACACAGGTTCGGTGACTGTCACCAGCGACCCTGATGTGGTGGCGCGCGCAGACCGTATTGTTTTGCCCGGTGACGGCGCTTTTCCGGCCTGCCGCGATGCGTTGCTGGCCTCTGATGTCTATGCTGCGATGATCGAAGCGGTGGTGACACGCGCCCGGCCGTTTTTGGGAATTTGTGTTGGCATGCAGCTTATGGCCAAGCGCGGCGAAGAATACCGCGAAACGCCCGGGCTTGGGTGGATCAACGGATCAGTTCAACGTATTAAACCCAACGATTCAACCTTTAAAATCCCACATATGGGCTGGAATAATCTGGTAGTGGACGCCCCGCACCCATTGCTTGACGGAATTGAAACCGGTGATCATGCCTATTTTGTGCATTCCTACCAGATGGAAATGGACGATCCCAAGCAGCGCCTTGCCCATGTTGATTATAGCGGCAAAATCACCGCCATTGTCGGGCAAGACACGATGGTTGGCACCCAGTTCCATCCAGAAAAAAGTGCCGCAACCGGCCTTAGGTTGATCGCCAATTTCTTACGCTGGGCGCCTTAGGTGACGTTTACTTGACCCGCATCCATGTGCCGCCATCACGACAAATCACAAAGACACAGCCCGATACTTTCAACATATCGCCTTCAAGCTCGAGTTTAGAGGCATAGGTTTTATCCCGGTCTGGCGCCCAGATTTTGCCACCGCCGTATTTACCGTCACCTTTAGGTTTCATATTCCAGATAATGCGTTTGCCAATGCTATCGCTTTCAACTGACTTTCCATCTGCGTCAAAAGATTTTACCAGAACTCCACAGATCGTCCCGTCACAGTCCTGAACTTTAATATGTCCAAAATTTCCATTGTCATCCGGGATCGTCTTCCAAAGCCCGTAAAGTGGGTCCGCCGCTGCGGTAGATACGGAAAAAAACAACCCCAAAACTGCGTAAAATACTCTTTTCATGTTCGGTCCTCCTGTCAATGTGCCTAGCATGACTGAATTTTAGCGATCTTGACAAGGCTCTAGTTGCGTCACGTTGCATTTTGCATCTAGGCATGCCAAATGGCGCGTAAGTTCTCACTCGCACACTACCAAGAAAGACCCAAAATGATCCTTTATCCGGCGATTGACCTAAAAGATGGCAATGCAGTGCGGCTTTTGCGCGGCGATAAGGATAGGTCAACCGTCTTCAATACAGATCCTGCTGCGCAAGCCATGGCCTTTGTTGAGCAAGGTTGCGAATGGCTACATTTGGTTGATCTAAACGGCGCGTTCGAAGGCGAATCGGTCAATGCAGCCCCGGTCGAGGCCATCTTGGAACAAACCAACGTTCCTGCACAGCTTGGCGGCGGCATTCGGGATATGGCTACTATTGAGCGCTGGCTGGGCAAGGGCCTTGCACGGGTCATTTTAGGCACGGTTGCCGTGGAAAACCCCGAACTTGTGCATGAGGCTGCAAAAGAATTCCCCGGCCAAATTGCTGTCGGGATTGATGCCCGCGATGGCCGTGTTGCCACCAAAGGCTGGGCCGAAGAAACCAATGTTCTCGTGGCCGACCTTGCGCGCTCATTTGAAGACTCGGGCGTGGCGGCCATAATTTACACAGATATTAACCGCGATGGAGCAATGCTGGGGCCAAACGTTCAAGCCACCGCAGCGCTGGCCCAAGCTGTCTCCATCCCCGTGATTGCATCGGGCGGCGTATCCTCGCTTGCGGATTTGATCGCGCTACGGGATTGCGGTGCAGCGCTCAACGGGGCGATATCAGGCCGCGCGCTCTATGACGGCGCGCTTGATCTTGGCCAAGCCTTAGAGGCGCTCAATGCTTAAAACCCGCATCATTCCCTGCCTTGACGTCGCAGATGGCCGGGTGGTCAAAGGGGTGAACTTTGTCGGCCTGCGCGATGCCGGTGATCCGGTTGATGCAGCGCGGGCCTATGATGCAGCTGGCGCCGACGAGCTTTGTTTTTTGGACATCAACGCCACCCATGAAAACCGCACAACCATGTTTGATATGGTACAGCGCACGGCTGAGCAGTGCTATATTCCGCTCACGGTGGGCGGCGGCGTGCGCAGCGCACAAGACGTCCGTGCGCTTCTATTGGCAGGCGCCGATAAAGTAAGCTTTAACTCCGCCGCTGTTGCCAATCCCGATGTGGTGGCCGAAGCCGCAGATCAGTTTGGCAGCCAATGCATCGTTTGCGCCATTGACGCCAAAACTGTTGCCCCCGGAAAATGGGAGCTTTTCACTCATGGCGGCCGCAAACCCACCGGTATTGATGCTGTTGAATTTGCCAAAATGATTGCCGCCAAAGGCGCAGGCGAGATTTTACTGACGTCAATGGACCGTGATGGCACCAAAGCGGGGTTTAACCTGCCCATGACCCGCGCCATTTCAGATGCGGTGAGCATTCCGGTGATCGCCTCTGGGGGTGTGGGTACTCTTGATCATCTTGTAGAAGGTGTCACAAAGGGCGGCGCATCAGCTGTACTGGCGGCTTCCATTTTTCATTTTGGCGAATTTACCATTGCCGAGGCCAAAACGCATATGGCCGCGGCCGGCATCCCGATGAGGCTAGAGACATGACGCTTGAAGACCTTTTTGACATTATCGAAACCAGCGCACAGGCTGATCCATCAGAAAGCTGGACTGCCAAACTTTTGGCGTATGGCCCCGAGAAATGCGCCAAGAAATTCGGCGAAGAGTCTGCCGAGGCCATCATCGAAGCGGTCAAAGGCGACCGCGCTGGGTTGACTGCGGAAGCCGCTGATGTGCTTTATCACTTGCTGGTCATGCTCAAATCGCGCGATGTGGCGCTTGCCGATGTGATGGCCGAATTGGACCGGCGGCAATCGCAATCAGGTCTAGCTGAAAAGGCTGCACGCAAAACATGATCCGGCATATCGTTTTTTTCAGTGCCAAAAAACCCAAAAGACATTGATAAAATTGGCGCTGGTTTGCGAATTTTACAGGATAACCCGCATGTTCAAATACTTGAAGTTGAACGCAATTTTGCGACCGACCCAATTGAACAAGACCCTGTGGATTGGGTGGTTTACGGCGAATTTAAAGATACTGACGCACTCGCAGCCTTTAAACAGCATCCCACATACCAGCGCGCCATAGAAATTGTGCGCCCTCTGCGCGAGCTGCGTTTGGCCGCTGATTTTAAAACCGGCGCATAAAACATAAGCGGCATGACACGCCCATGGCAGGAAAAGCGCGCGATAATTGTTGCCCTGAGCTGCATTTTTTGATTGCAAAAGGATAAATTCTGGCGATGGTATTGCTGTTTACAACGGCTTAGAAAAACAGGGCATCGCATGACCACAATCGTCAACAGTTGGAATGAATGGGATCCATTGAAACATGTGATTGTCGGCCGCGCCGATGATTGTCATATCCCGCCCGAAGAGCCCGCGCTGGATGCCAAAGTGCCCGAAGATAGCGATATGCGCGGCCAATGGGGGCGCCGGCCGCAAGAAACCATCGACCGCGCCAATGAGCTGCTCGATAACTTTGCAAATATGTTGCAAAAACGGTGGGTTACGGTAGGTCGACCCACACCAATAGATTTTTCTAAACCGGCAACAACACCCGATTTTCACACTGATAGCCAGTTTGGCTGCATGCCGCCGCGGGATGTTTTATTGACGGTTGGGTCCGAAATTCTTGAGGCAACGATGTCATACCGGTGCCGCTGGTTTGAGTACCTGTGTTACCGGCCCTTGATGGAGCGCTACTGGGAAGAAGACCCCAATTTTCGCCATGAAGCGGCCCCAAAGCCGCGCCTGACAGACGAAGATTATCACCCCGATTACCTTTCTGATAAAATCGGGGTTGAAAAGCGGCTTAAGTGGGCGGCAGAGAAGTTTTTTGTCACCACCGAGCAAGAACCACTGTTTGATGCATCAGATGTGCTTCGATTTGGCCGCGATCTGGTGGTGCAGCATGGCTTTACCACCAACCTCAAAGGCATTGAATGGCTGCGCCGGCATTTCCCCGATCACCGTGTGCACACGGTGAATTTCCCGGGCGACCCCTATCCGATCCATATTGACGCAACCTTTACACCGCTGCGGCCCGGACTAATCCTAAACAACCCACAGCGGCGCCTGCCCGATGAGCAGCGCGGCATGTTTGAAAAAAATGACTGGCAGATAGTGGATGCAGCGCAACCGGCGCATAATGCACCGCCGCCCCTGTGCTATTCATCGACATGGCTCAGCATGAATGTTCTGGTGCTCGATCCCAAAACGGTTTGCGTTGAAAAATCCGAAGTTTATCAAGCTGAACAAATGGACAAGCTCGGTATGGAAGTGGTTGAGGTTGATTTGCGCGATGCCTATGCCTTTGGCGGCGGGCTGCATTGCTGCACTGCAGATGTTTACCGCAAAGGCAGCTGCGAAGATTATTTTCCAGTTCAGTAAAGCGCTTTCAGCACGGCAAAAAGCTGGCCTCAAAACAACCGGGATGAAATCATCCCGGTGTTCACGCCATATTTGCGCAGCTCGCCAAAAAGCCGCTGGCGCTCCATTTTAGGGCAAAGGTTTTGGATTACATCAATGCCCCGCGCTTCAGCTTTGGCAGCAGCATCAGAGTGTTCAACGCCGATTTGCATCCAGATGGTTTTTAGACCTTCAAAACAGTCCAATGCTTCGTCTAGAATCTCTGGCACCGCTTCTGATCTACGAAAAATATCAACCATATCAACTGGTTCTTTGATATCGGACAACTGTGCATACACCTTTTCACCAAACAAGGTTTTGCCTGCATGTCCGGGATTGACCGGAATCACGCGGTAGCCTTTGAACCCAAGATAACGGGCCACAAAATAACTTGGCCGGATTGGATTGGGGCTAACCCCGACCGCTGCAATCACCTTGGTTCGGGTTAAAATATCATGTAAATAGCGATGGGAATAAGGTTTCGACACGCACAGCCTCTTTTCTTTGGTTCTGACTTACTGCATAGTCTCGGAACATTCAAAGCTTTATGACTAGGTGAGGGTATGACGCACCCAATCAGCCCGTATTTGACCACCAAAGAGCTGGCTCAGCTGCTGCGCCTTGGTGAGCGTAAGGTTTACGATCTTGCCTCCAGCGAGCAGATCCCCTGTGTGCGCGCAGGCGGAAAACTATTGTTTGCACGTGACGCGGTGGAGGCCTGGCTTCAACAAACATATTCCGGCCCAACACTTGACGCCGCGCTTGACCTACCGTCGATTATCGCTGGCAGCCATGATCCGCTTCTTGACTGGGCATTGCGGAAATCGGGCAGCGGGCTTGCCGGCTATTTTGACGGCAGCGAAGACGGGCTTGCCCGTGTGCGCGAAAAAGATGCAGCGCTCTGTGCATTGCATATTTATGAAGACGAGGGATGGAATATCAACCGCGTGTCGGCAGAATTTAATGATCTTCCTGTAGTGTTGGTTGAGTTTTGCCAACGGGAACGTGGCTTGATCGCTTCACAAGGAAATCCATTGGGTATCAAGGACTTGGGCGACCTTAAACGCCGGAGGCTGGCCCGCCGGCAAGAGGGTGCCGCCGGCCAGAAATTGTTTGAACATTTGTTGTCAGGCGCGGGCGTCAATACTGATATGGCTTTTGCAGGGCAAAGCATTGCACGTTCAGAAAGCGACTTGGCACTTGAGGTGAAATCAGGCCGCGCCGAGGCGGCCTTTGGGCTTAAATCCGAAGCTGCTGCACAAAACCTTGATTTCATTCCGATCATGACAGAGCGGCTTGACCTTTTGGTCTGGCGCAAAGCGTGGTTTGATACTTCATTTCAAAAGTTCTTGGAGTTTTGTCAAAGCAGCACTTTTAAAGATCAAGCCACAATGCTGTCTGGCTATGATCTGTCAAACTTTGGACGTATTCATTTCAACGCGTCGCGTTAGGAAAAAATAACGCTTTGCCACCCAGCGTATACTGACCGATCGCGGCTTGTCCCTGAGCGCCTGTAATCCAATTGACAAAGGCTTTAGCTCCGGCGGCATTAATTCGTGGATGCCGTTCGGGATTCACCGCTATGACCCCGTATTGATTGAATAATCTGTCATCCCCCTCGATCAACACCTGTAAATTCCCACGATTTTTAAAGCTCAGCCAAGTGGCCCGATCCGTGATCACATATGCGCCAACCGATGTGGCCATATTCAATGTCGCGCCCATACCCGAGCCGGTTTCTCGATACCAGGAACCAGAAGCAGACTTTAGATCAACGTCAGTCTCGCTCCACAGTCTGAGTTCGGCTTTATGGGTGCCACTGTCATCCCCGCGCGATACAAACACAGATTGACTGTTGGCTATTTTTTCAAGCGCCTCAACGGCGTTTTTGCCGCCGGCGATGCCTGCAGGGTCACTGTGTGGGCCAGCGATTAGAAAATCATTGTACATCACATCGTATCTGGCCAATCCCCATCCTTGAGCGACAAATTCTATTTCTGCATCTTTGGCATGAACCAAAAGCACATCCCCATCGCCGTTTTGCGCATTTCTGAGGGCTTGGCCGGTACCGACAGACACAACCCGCGCCTGAAACCCCGTTTCTTGTGTAAATTGCGGCAAAATTGCCTCGAGCAAACCTGAGTTTCGTGTCGACGTGGTCGACTGAATTATAATGTAATCGGCAGCCAAAAGCTGGCTGCAGCTAAGGATCACTCCTAAAAAGATGCTGAATGAAAGACGCAAAATACGCACCCCCTGTTTCATTAAAACGGACCTTTTGCTTGTTCAAGAAGCGGCTCACCCGCAAGAAAGGCATCAACCAACGGGTGCCAAGTAGGGCGGAAAAATCGCTCTCGGGTTTCCTGTGCAACGATTTGGCCTTGGTGCATGAGAATAAATTCACCCCCCAAGCGCCGCGCTTGTGCCTGATCATGGGTGACCATAATCACCTTTACACCCGTTGCGACGGCAGATTTTATAAGGTGCTCTATCTGCACCGAAGCACGCGGATCTAAATTGGCACAGGGTTCATCAAGGAAAATCAACTTTGGATCACACACCAAAGCACGCACCATGGCCAATCTTTGTTGTTCACCGCCCGACAAACGGCGCGCGGGCGCATCTGCAAGCTCGCCTAATCCGGCCCGCTCAAGCCACTGGCGCGCAGTTTCCCGAGAGCGGCGATAATCCCCACCGCGAGCACGCAGAGCAAATGCAACATTTTCAAGAACACTGCGGCGCAGTAAAATGGGACGCTGAAAAACCATTGCCTGTTGATCTCGCTGGCCAAGACTTCCTGGAAAATCAATCCTGCCGGTTTGCGGCGATGTCAGACCGTGTAACACGCGCAGCAAAAGACTTTTACCGGCTCCGTTCGGCCCCAAAATCATCGTAGGCAAGTCAGGATCCAGCCTGGCTTTTTCGATCTTCAACCGCAACTTACCGCCGACGGTTAAACGAAGATTTTCAAACTGTATTGCTGCGTCAGACATGCATGGCCTCACGCCGGCGACCCCCGATCACTGCCACCACAGCGTTCACCCCAAGCGCCATCAAAACTAGGATGACCCCCAAGGCCAAGGCCAGACTTAAATTGCCTTTGGATGTTTCAAGCGCAATGGCGGTGGTCATGACACGGGTTACATGATTAATATTGCCGCCCACAATCATCACTGCACCAACTTCGGCAATAGCGCGTCCAAAGCCTGCCAATCCTGCGGTCATCAAAGCATAGCGCGCCTCCCATAAAAGAACCGGCACCATCTGCCAGGGACTGAGCCCCAAGGAAATCAACTGATCGCGATATTCTTCATACAGCAACGCAATGCTTTGGCGGCAAAGCGCCGCCACCACAGGCATTACCAAAATGGTTTGAGCGATAATCATCGCCGAGGGAGAATAGAGCAATCCCAGTACACCAAACGGCCCCGCATTAGAAAGCAGTAAATAGACCACGAGCCCCACCACAACCGGGGGCATTCCCATCAATGCATTGACCAAAACTATGACCGCAGACCGGCCCGGAAATTTTCCCACGGAGAGCGCTGCACCTAACGGAAAGCCCATCACTGCAGCGCATAACACGGCCAAGATTGAAACCTGCAACGACAGCCCAACAATCGCCCACAAAGCCGTATCCCCAGAGAGGATAAGGTGGAAGGCTTGGCTCATTTCACTTGCAAATCCTTGCATTTTTATGTTTTTTTTACTTTTTGTAGAATTTTATACATAAAAACACAGTTTTCTATAAATGTCCAATTTAGTTTGAATGCGCGTCGGTTAATCCCTTTTTTGTGCCTTCATTGATCGCAACAGATGGATGAATCCATTCCGTCGGGCCAATAGAAATCAGTCGCTTCCGGCGGAATATAAGAAGCTTTGAAAACCCGTTCCAGCGCCCAATAGAAGGCGCGTTAGGATCTGTGGGTACCGTGCCGCCCAATCATCTGGGAGCGGCAAATTGCAGGCTTCTGCCCGCTCCAGCATCCACATAAGAGGGATGTTGGACAACGGCCGCGCAGGGGCATATCCGTTTAGATGGCCGCCGATATCGCTATGAGTTCCACGAAACCAAACCTGTTCAAGATGGGCCGGATGGTCAGGGTCTGCACGCCATTTTTCCGTCCGGTATGCGAGCCGAGTTTCGTCTTTGGCCAATGCATGAAAACCGGCTTTAACCGACCTGCAAAGATGATGATTGTGAAACCCGTAACGATCCGGCATCCAGCGCCAGAAAAATGGCACCCGCAACCCAAGTGCGCGCACAGTATCCCAAACTCCGATCATTTCTATAGTGACCTGTCGATGACAGTAGGCGGCGCGAAACTTGGCCGGTGTTTCCGGTGTCCGTGGATTTTTGTAAGCCCGCCAAGCCTGTTCGATATTGCGCGGGGTTGCATGTTTCGCTTGCAGCAAACCCACTTTGTCAATCAGGCCCGACAGCGATCGTACAGCAAACGCCCCGCGTGAATACCCAAAAAGAAAAACCCTATCTCCGCTGCGATAACGTGTCGACAGTGCACCGTAGGTGTCACGAATTTGCTGATCCAGCCCGCCGCCAAGCAGAACATTTCGCATTGATCGCCAACTGTGCCATTGCAGACCGGAGCGATAATATACGTTAACCGCAGGTGCCACTTCCGCCAGAAGCTTGGCCAGCAAGCCGGCATTGCTTTCATAACCGGGCTCAATCGAGGACAGCGTACCGTCCAAGATAATCACATGGTTTTTTTATCCCCTCGACGCCCGGCGGCGCGGGGGACTAGGGTACCGAGCCGTCCGAAAGCGGCCAAATACTGTTTTTATTCTATTCTGCAGCCAAGTCATGAGACCTTTAATAAGGTCCAAACCCGCAGCGGCGTAAAAGGCATATCAGCTTGTGTTACGCCCTGATCCCATAGCGCGTCTTGAACAGCATTGGCCACAGCGGCAAGCGCACCGACAGTTCCAGCTTCCCCACAGCCTTTAATGCCCAAAACATTGGCTGTCGAGGGCAGCGGCTGTGTTTCAAATTGAAAAAACGGCACATCGCGCGCCCGTGGGAGCGCATAGTCCATAAAGCTGCCTGTCAAAAGCTGGCCGTCTGGGTCGTAAACAACGTGTTCGCACAGCGCCTGACCAATACCTTGGGTGACGCCGCCGTGAACCTGACCTTCGACCAGCATCGGGTTCAACATATGGCCAAAGTCATCCACCACCACATAGCTTATCAACTCGACCTGACCGGTGTCCGGATCAACTTCTACCTCGGCCACATGTGCGCCATTGGGAAACGACTACGCGTTTAGCTGCGCTGTTGCCTGATGCGATAGCAAATCATCACGGCCCTCGGTGCGCGCCATTTCAGCCAGCTCAAGCATAGTGGGGGTTGAATTTGATCCAGCAATGCGGAACTGTTCATCATCAAAGGATATCTCATGCGGCTCAACCGAAAACTTCTCCGCTAAATAATTGCTAAAGGCTTCAATCATGGTTGTGACGGCCGCCAAAGTCGCATTGTTCTGGGCTGTTGCGGAACGCGACCCGCCGGTTCCCCCGCCCTTGGCAATCCGGTCGCTATCGCCTTGGATCACCTTGATCAGATGGGCTGGAATACCCGTTTGATCGGCCAAATACTGGGCAAAGACGGTTTCATGCCCCTGACCGTTGGACTGTGTCCCAACAAAAATTTCGACAGTTCCGTCCGGTTTAAATAGCACTTTGGCGGTTTTGCTTGGATCGCCAAGGATGCTTTCGATATAATAGCAAAGGCCAAGACCGCGCAGCCGGCCGTTGGCTTGGCTGTTTGATTTTCGCACAGAAAAGCCGCGCCTGTCGGCTACCCGCTCAGCCGATGTCAACACATTTGAAAAATCACCCACATCATAAAGTGCGCCTGTCACCGTTTGATACGGAAACGCATCTGGCGCAATAAAGTTTTTGCGGCGCAGTTTCCAACCGTCTATACCCAACTCGCGCGCTGCTCGGTCTATTGCCCGCTCTAGCACATAAATGGCCTCGGGCCGGCCAGCACCGCGAAAGGCATCCACTTGCGTCGTGTTGGTATAAATGCCTTTGACCGACAAAAAGGCGGTAGGAATATCATAGGGCCCGGTCAGCACTTTGGCGAACAGTTCGGTTTGGATCGGTTGCCCGTATTGCGAATTATAGGCCCCAAGATTGCATAATGTGCTCACCCGGTAGCCAGTAATTTTGTAATCACCATCGAATGCCAATTCGGCTACTGATACCAAATCGCAGCCACTATTGTCGCTTGCCATAGCTTCACTGCGCCCAGACATCCAGCGCACAGGCCGGCCCAGCTGCCCTGCGGCATGGGCGCAGATAAAGGTTTCTGGATAATCCATCGCCTTCATGCCAAATCCGCCCCCGACATCGGGGTTGGTAACACGAATTTTGGCCTCTGGCAGATTAAGCATTTTGGCCAAACGTGACTTTGTCCCCCAAACACCCTAGCCATTAACGCATACATGCAGCCGATCGTCAGCCCATTCGGCATAACAGCCGCGCGGCTCTAATGAACTGGCGATAATGCGGTTGTCGGCAATGCTTAGCCGAACATGATGGGCGGCTTTCTCAAAGGCTTCTGCGGTCGCTGCTTCTGCGCCGCAAGACCAATCAAACGCGCGGTTCAAAGGCGCTTCTTTATGGATTTGCGCGCCGCCTTCGTGAAGCTCAAGATGGACGTCAAGCTCTTGATAATCAAGAGTTATCAATTCATCGGCATCACATGCCTGATCAAAAGTTTCGGCAATTACCACAGCCACAGGTTCACCAAGAAACCGTAGCCGATCTTCTGCCAAAAGTGGCCGGCGTGGAGCGGCCGCTTTGGTCCCATCACGGTTTTGCAGCACGGTGGCAGCCATGCCTGATACGATCCCGGCGGACTTTAAATCCGGCGCCGTCACAACAGCTTTAACGCCCGTGCTTGCGCGCACATCCTCAACATCCAGCGCTATAATTTCAGCATGTGCGACCGGGGACCTTAAAACATATGCAAACAGCGCACCATCGGGTGCAATATCATCCACATACTGACCCGTTCCAGTCAAAAACCTATGATCCTCGGTCCGCAAAACGGACTGGCTTTTGCCAAACTTTTCCACTGCTTTGCCTCATCTAGCCTTTGCAAAGCAAGTTAAC
>CABZJG010000034.1 GCA_902525995.1 Paracoccaceae bacterium
GCCGCCCGTGACAGTGCTTGAATTTTTTGCCCGATCCACAGGGGCAAGGATCATTGCGCCCCGGGTTGCCCCAGGTTGAACGGTCATTTTCATCAAATCCAGTCGCACTGGCTTTGGCATTTGTTTGGCTCGCGGCTTGCGCTTGCTGCGCGGCCTGCTGTTGCTGCGCAATCATCTGCTGCATCATTGCGCGCTGCTCTTCTTCGCTTATCGGTCGGACTTGGGACAGCTGTTTGGTGACATCAACCCGCAATCCATCCAGCAATACCTCAAACAGCTGAAAGGCTTCTGATTTATATTCGTTCAAAGGATCGCGCTGGGCATATCCTCGAAATCCAACAACGCTGCGCAGATGTTCCAATGTGATCAGATGTTCACGCCATTTGCGGTCAATGGTTTGCAATAGAATTTGTTTTTCCACCTGACGCATGGTGTCGGGACCGAAGGCCACAGCCTTTTCCGCCATCATCTGATCGGCAGCATTTTCCAGCTTTTCTCGGATGGTCTCATCATCCGTGCCTTCTTCATATGCCCACTCAACAACCGGAACATCCACGTTAAGCTGTTCAAGAACTGCCGCATAGAGCCCCTCTGCATCCCACTGATCGGCGTAGGATTTGGGCGGTATATACGTGGTGACCAGATCATCAATGATGTCATGCCGCATATCCTGAACCACATCGGCGAGATCATCGGCTTCAAGGATATCCAGACGCTGGCCAAAAATGGCTTTACGCTGATCGTTCATCACATCGTCAAATTTCAACAACTGTTTGCGAATATCAAAGTTGCGCCCTTCGACTTTTGCCTGCGCACGGGCGAGGGATTTATTGACCCAAGGGTGCACAATAGCTTCGCCATCCTTCATGCCCAGCGTTGAAAGCACTTTATCCAGACGCTCGGATCCAAAAATCCGCATCAGATCATCTTCTAGGCTAAGGAAAAATGACGAGCGCCCGGGATCACCCTGACGTCCAGACCGACCGCGCAGCTGATTATCGATCCGCCGGCTTTCGTGGCGCTCTGTGGCCAGCACATAAAGCCCGCCAGCTGCAAGCACCTGCTCTTTTTCGCCCGCATGCTCGGCTTCAATTTTCGCCCTCAACTCTTCGGGGTTAGCCTCTGGCTCAGCGGCAAGTGCGGCGTGGACTTTCATTTCGACATTGCCGCCAAGCTGAATATCCGTGCCCCGACCCGCCATATTTGTGGCGATGGTCACCGCATTCAGTTTTCCCGCATCCCCAACAATCTGGGCTTCTTGTTCATGCTGCCGCGCATTGAGAACATTATGCGTGATCTTGGCCTGGGTTAGCATTTGCGAAAGTGCTTCGGATTTATCAATCGAAGTGGTGCCCACAAGAACCGGCTGGCCTTTGCCATTTGCAGTTTTTATTTCCGAGACAATAGCGGTATATTTCTCTTCTGCCGTGCGATAGACCTGATCGTCTTCATCAATCCGCGCAACGTTTTGGTTGGTTGGAACCTCGACCACCCCGAGCTTGTAAATTTCGGAAAACTCTTCTGCCTCCGTCGCAGCGGTGCCGGTCATTCCTGCCAATTTGTCATAGAGCCGGAAATAGTTCTGAAAGGTCACGCTGGCCAGTGTGACGTTTTCTGGCTGAATTGCGCAGCCTTCTTTGGCCTCAATGGCTTGATGCAGCCCATCGGACAGCCGACGACCCGCCATCATCCGGCCGGTAAACTCATCAATCAGCACAACTTCATTGTTGCGCACGATGTATTCTTTGTCCCGGTTAAAGAGTTTATGGGCGCTAAGGCCCTGATTGATGTGATGCACAATTGTGGTGCTTTCAGGGTCATAAAGCGACTGATCTTCGGGCAAGATACCGCGGGCACGCAGTGTCGTTTCCAGAAAATCATTGCCCTCATCGGTAAAATTCGCATTTCTGGTTTTTTCATCCAGCGTGTAATGCTCATCCTGCAGATCCGGGATCACCTTGTTGATCTCAATATAAAGCTCTGACCGATCCTGCGCCGGGCCCGAAATGATAAGCGGCGTGCGCGCTTCGTCGATCAAAATACTGTCAACTTCGTCCACAATGGCAAAGTAATGATGCTTTTGATACATTTGCGACAGATCGGTTTTCATGTTGTCGCGCAAATAGTCAAAGCCCAATTCATTGTTGGTTGCATAGGTGACATCGCAGGCGTAGGATTTTTGTTTGTCCGCCTCGTCCTGCCCCGGGAACACAACGCCAGTTGTCAAACCAAGAGCACCATAGACTTTTGACATCCATTCGCTGTCACGTTTGGCCAGATAATCGTTCACCGTGACAATATGCACACCCTTGCCGGTGAGCGCGTTTAGATAGGCCGGAAAAGTCGCAACAAGGGTTTTACCCTCACCGGTTTTCATTTCCGAAATGTTGCCTTGATGCAGGAACATGCCACCAATCAGCTGGACATCAAATGCCCGCAGTCCCAACGCACGTTTGGCCGCTTCACGGCAATTTGCAAATGCTTCGGGCAGCAGCGCATCTAGATCTTCACCTTTTGACAAACGATCGCGAAATTCTTGTGTCTTTTCGATCAGTTGCTGATCTGAAAGCGCTTCGAACTCGGCTTCTAATCCGTTGATGGTTTCGACCACAGGCAAGGCGGATTTGATTTTCCGGTCGTTCGGTGTTCCAAACACCTTTTGGGCGATTTTACCAAACCCCAGCATGATCTCTCCATCTTTAAAATGGTGCAACAAATTGCAACCTGGTCTTGCCCTACGCGCGCTCTGCCAATAGGTGTTATAGCATGGCACTGCAGATGCCTTTAGCGATGTAAGCGGCTGGTACGACAGTGTCAACGCCAGCGACCAAGCAAGACCAGTAATTAAAGGGGAAATACCGTGACAAACCGAAGAAATTCAATCTTTGCAGCCATCATGCTTAGTGCAGTGACAGCATCTGCTGCACAGGCCGAGACTTCGGCCGATACTGTGGTGGCATCGGTCAACGGCACAGAAATTACTGTCGGGCATATGATTTTGGTGCGAGAAAGCCTACCAGAGCAATATAGAAACCTTCCAAATGAACAGCTTTTCGATGGTATTTTGGAACAGCTTATTCAACAAACTCTTTTGGCCGATTTGATCGGAGATAAAGATAGTCGCGAAATTCGGTTAACCCTTGAAAATGACCGCCGCCTGATGAAAGCCTCGCAAGCTGTTGAAGAGCTTTCCGCGCAAGCGATTGGAGAAGACAAAATAGCGGCTTCTTATGACGACCGTTACGCAGATGCAGATATGGGTATGGAGTATGATGCCTCTCATATCTTGGTGGAAACCGAAGAGGCCGCCGTTAATTTAATTGATAAACTTCAGGCGGGTGCCGATTTTGTCGAATTGGCCAAAGAATTTTCAACCGGCCCGTCAGGTCCAGGTGGCGGCGCGCTGGGTTGGTTTGGGCTTGGAATGATGGTTCCGCCCTTTGAATCTGCTGTGGTGGCCATGGAAAAAGGGGCCATATCAAGCCCGGTCAAAACAGATTTTGGCTGGCATGTTATCAAATTGAACGATACGCGCGCAATTTCCGCCCCCGCGCTTGACGAGGTGCGCGGTGAAATTATTGCCGAGCTGCAGCGCATGGCCATTGAACGCCGGATTGACGAGCTGCGCCAACAGGCCACGATTAGCCGCACGCCTGTTGAAGACATTGGTGTTGCGGTGATCTCTCAGTCAGAGCTGATGTCTGAGTGATGGCGGTGGGTGAGACACGGTCGCCGCTGGCGCCCAAGGCATTTCCCAAGCTTCCAGCCATCGGCGGAGTGCGCTTTGCCAGCAGTGCCGCCGAGGTGAAATATAAAGGGCGCGATGATGTCATGCTTGCAGAATTGGCCGAAGGCACAGTGCTGGCTGGGGTGTTCACCCGATCCAGCACCCGCGCGGCGCCAGTTCTGGATTGCCAAAATAAAATTGGCAAGGCATCGCATCAAAGCGGGGCAGCAATCCTTGTGAACTCAGGCAATGCCAATGCCTTTACCGGGCAAAGCGGCGCGACAGCCGTCCAAGCCATTACCAGCGCTGTTGCGGCCGAGCTGTCTATCCCCGAAGACAGGGTGTTTTCATCATCAACCGGCGTGATTGGTGAGCCGTTGCCTTACGCGCGGATTACAGCCCAAATGCCGACCTTGGTTGCCAAGCTGCACACTGATAAAATTGCTGATGCGGCACAGGCAATTATGACCACTGATACCTTTCCCAAGGGCGCGCATTACAAGGTGCAAACCCCTGAGGGAACAGTCAATATCACCGGCATTGCCAAAGGCTCGGGAATGATCGCCCCAGATATGGCAACTATGCTGGTTTATCTTTTTACCGATGCCAAAATTACCCAGCCGGATCTTCAAGCGTTGGTATCTGAGTTGAATGAAACCACGTTTAACGCAATCACAGTGGACAGTGATACCTCAACCTCTGATACGCTTTTAATCGCTGCAACCGGCGCTAGCGGGGTTGAGGTAACTGCAAATCATGGCGGGTTTCGGAAAGGCTTACACAAGGTAATGCTTGATCTGGCCCACCAAGTGGTACGTGACGGCGAAGGGGCCAGTAAATTTGTCGAGGTTTGTGTCACTGGCGCGCAGAGCGATCAGGACGCTAAAACCCATGCCATGGCCATTGCCAATTCACCTTTGGTCAAAACTGCGATTGCTGGTGAAGATCCGAATTGGGGCCGTATCGTAATGGCCATCGGCAAATCAGGCGCGGCCGCTGAACGGGATCTGCTGACGATCAAATTCGGTGACATCACCGTTGCAGAAAACGGCTGGGTATCGCCAGATTATAGCGAAGAGCAGGGGGCAGGCTATATGCTGAACCAAGAAGTGGTAATAGCTGTTGATCTGGCGCTTGGGCAGGGTCAAGCGACGGTTTGGACCTGTGATCTAACCCACGGATATATCACCATAAATGCGGATTACCGCTCATGAAAATGATACTGGTTTCTGCCGTTGCGCTGATTGATCGCGATGGCCGGGTCCTGCTGGCCCAAAGGCCCGAAGGCAAGTCCATGGCCAGCCTTTGGGAATTTCCGGGCGGCAAAGTGGAAAAGGGCGAAACCCCTGAGGCCGCGCTGGTGCGTGAGCTACATGAAGAACTGGGGATTGAAACTTGGGACAGCTGTCTCGCGCCATTGACCTTTGCCAGTCATAAATATGATGATTTTCATTTGCTGATGCCACTTTTTGCCTGCCGCAAATGGTCCGGCATAGTGCAGCCCAAAGAAGGCCAATCATTGAAATGGGTGGCAGCAAAGGATTTGTCCAAATATCCAATGCCTGCGGCTGATCTGCCCCTTATTCCGATCTTGAGAGATTGGCTATGACCCCAAGCACGGCATGTGCATGGGGTCGGATTTAAACCTAAATAAGATTAATCGAGAACCCGCTTGACTTCTTGACGCTCGAAAATTTCGATCACATCGTCAGCGCGGATATCATCGTAATTTTCAAAGGCCATGCCGCATTCCTGACCGGATTGCACCTCGGGGACCTCGTCTTTGAAGCGCTTAAGGGTTTTAAGCGTGCCTTCGTGGATCACCACATCATCGCGCAATAGCCGCACACCGGCGCTGCGCCGCGCAACGCCTTTGGTGACCAGACAGCCGGCCACTTTGCCAACGCCAGAGACCTTGAAGACTTCTTTGATCTTGGCATATCCGATAAAGGTTTCGCGAATTTCTGCACTGAGAAGTCCGCTGGCCGCTGCTTTTACATCATCTACCAGATCATAAATCACCGAATAATAGCGAATCTCGACACTCTTCTGATTGGCCGTATTACGGGCCGAGGCATTGGCCCGCACGTTAAAGCCCATCACAGGCGCGCCTGAAGCTTCGGCCAGACCGATATCTGTTTCAGTGATCGCCCCCACACCAGAGTGCAGTACCCGTACGCGCACTTCTGAGTTGCCGATTTTCTCCATCGCTTGAACGATGGCTTCGGCCGAACCCTGCACATCGGCTTTAACCAATATGGGCAGTTCCGAGACATTCTCGTCTTCTTTTGCCTTGGCCATCAACTGTTCCAAAGTGGTCGCTGCACCAGCGGCGGCGCGTTTTTCTTTGGCCAGATCTGCGCGGTAATCCGCAATTTCGCGGGCCTGTGCTTCGGCATCCACAACGTTAAGCACATCCCCGGCTTCGGGTGTGCCATTCAAGCCAAGCACTTCGACCGGAACCGACGGACCAGCGGTTTTAATCCGCTCGCCTTTATCGTTGATCAATGCCCTGACTTTACCCCATTGCTCACCAACAACGAAGATGTCACCTTGGTTCAACGTGCCTTTTTGCACCAGAACCGTTGCCACTGGCCCACGGCCGACATCCAGCTGCGCCTCAATCACAGCGCCTTGTGCTGCACGATCAGGGTTGGCTTTAAGCTCAAGAATTTCTGCCTGAAGGGCGATGGCTTCGAGTAATTCATCCAAGCCCTGTCCATTAATGGCCGAAACCTCGACATCTTGAACTTCACCATAAAGCTTTTCCACGATAATTTCATGTTGCAACAAATCAGTGCGCACTTTGTCTGGGTTGGCTTCGGGCTTGTCGATTTTGTTAATCGCAACAATCACCGGCACCTCGGCAGCTTTGGCGTGATTAATCGCCTCGATGGTTTGAGGCATAACCGCATCATCGGCTGCCACCACCAAAACCACAATATCGGTCACCTGCGCACCGCGTGAGCGCATCGACGTAAAGGCTGCGTGGCCAGGGGTATCCAAAAAGGACAGAACAGCGCCGCTTTCGGTTGTCACCTGATAGGCGCCAATGTGCTGAGTGATACCGCCGGCTTCGCCAGTGACCACTTTAGTATTACGGATCGCATCAAGAAGCGAAGTTTTACCATGATCGACATGTCCCATAATGGTAATCACGGGCGGCCGGTCTCTCAGGTCTTTTTTATCGTCTTCAATTTCGTTGATCACGTCTTCGACGTCCGAATCCGAGACCCGTACAACTTTGTGACCAAACTCTTCGACGATTAATTCGGCTGTATCGGCATCAATGGTTTGGTTTTGCGTTACCATCATACCCATATTCATCAAGGCTTTGACGACTTCTGCCACCCGCTCGGCCATCCGGTTGGCGAGCTCGGAAACCAATATAGCTTCGGGCAGCTGGACTTCGCGCACAACCTTTTCACGCTCTTGCACCGCGCCCATCGCTTTTTGGCGCGCGCGCTCTTGCTTGCGCTTCATCGCCGCCATGGATTTTTGGCGTCCACCATCACCAGAGAGTGCTTGTGTGAGCGTCAATTTCCCTGAACGCCGGCCATCATCACGGCCTTTGTTGCCGCGGCGATTTTGGTCGTTATCACGTTCCTTCTTGCGCGAAGCAGGGGCTTGAGGCTGTTTTGCCGTTGGGCGCGTAATCTCGCCTTCTTTCTTTGGCGGTGGTGCTGTTTCGGCGGCTTTGGCAGCAGCGGCAGCCTGTTTGGCTTTTTCTTCAGCGTCCTTGCATTCTTTTTCTTCCTGTTCGGATTTTTGCCGCACCCGCTCTTTAGCTTCGCGTTGCTCGCGCTCTTTAGCCTCTTGCTCTGAGCGGCGGCGAGCGCGCTCTTCTTCGCGCGCTTTATCTTGGGCCTCACGGTTGGCCAATTCTTCAGCTTCACGCGCTTTGGCAGCTTGAACCGCCTTTAAACGACGGTCCATTTCAGCATCTGAAATACCCGCAGGCCGCTTTTTAGATGGTGCCCCAGTAGATTGCGGGCCCGCAGGTTTTGCCGCCCCTGCTTTCGGCACCACGACGCGTTTGCGTTTGGTTTCCACCACAACACTTTTGGTTCGGCCGTGGCTGAAGCTTTGCTTTACGTTCCCCGAGCGGGGAGCGCCGCGCAATCCCAAGGTTTTTTTGCCGTCACTATCGCTCATCTAGCTGTCTTTTCCTTTTGGACGGGGCAGAGCCACCGTCAATTCCGCGCAGACCTTTCAGCCTTTGCGCCTCATCTACTACACGCTGCGTTATTCCGCCAGACGTAAGCGCGCAATGAATCACAGTTTGTCGCCCAAATGCCGCGCCCAGTTCATCTGATGTCAGCCACCCGATAAACGACCCGCCATATGGGGTGCTTAATTTTGACTTGCCGCGCTCAGAGCCATCGCTTGATTGCAGCAACACTTCAGCCTGATCTTTTGTCAACCAGTCTTTAACTTTTTCATACCCCGCCACCGCGCGTCCTGATTTTCGTGCCAAACTGATTAAATCAACCACGCGGCGCGCCAATTGCCGCTCAAGGTCCCCTAGCAGATGCTCAGAAGGTTTCACCGCAGTTTTCGCGCTGCGCGAAAATAATCCCGTTTTACATGCTTTTTCAAGAGCATGCCGGTCTGCAGCCACCCAAATTCCGCGACCGGGCAGTTTTTCTAGAACATCAGGCACGACAGATTGATCCGGTCCAACGACAAATCGAATAAGCCCATGCTTAGGCTGCACTTCACCGGTCGCGATGCATTTACGCTCGGTTTGCTGTGCTGATTTCTTTTCTGTCGCAGTGCGTGACATGTTGCTCCTAGTTTGATTTATGAAAGGTTAAGAAGCTGTCTCAGCTTCGGTTTCACCCTCCTCTTCGGCGGTATCCTCGGCATCTTCAACCAAATCGTCTGGATCAACCCAGCCGAGCGTAATCCGGGCTGTCATGACAAAGTCCTGTGCTTCTTGCAGACTCACATCAAAGGGTTCCAGCAAACCATCGTCTTTCACACGTTCGCCATCAACAGTTGTCCAGCCGCCGGCCAGTTCCCAATCTGCGCAGGTGGCAAAATCATCAAGCGTCTTGATGCCATCTTCTGCCAAAACCTGAACCATCTGCGGTGTCAGACCTTCAAAATTAATCAGGCTATCTTCGGCGCCCAACTCGCGAGCCCGTTCAAGTGCCTTGCGGGACTGTTCTTCAAGATGTTCGCGGGCACGGGTTTGCAGCTCTTCTGCTGTACCTTCATCGACGCCATCAATGACCAACAGTTCTTCAAGCTCGACATAGGCAACCTCTTCAAGGTTGGTAAAGCCTTCGGAAACAAGCAACTGCGCAAAGAATTCATCCAGATCAAGGGTTTCCATAAAGAGCTGCGTGCGCTCTTCAAACTCTTTTTGCCGGCGGGCGCTTTCTTCGGCTTCGGTCATGATATCGATATCTAGACCGGTGAGCTGACTGGCCAGACGCACGTTTTGACCGCGCCGACCAATGGCCAAGCTCAGCTGTTCTTCGGGCACAACCACTTCGATGCGCTCGGCTTCTTCATCCAGAACAACTTTGCTAACTTCCGCCGGTTGCAGGGCATTGACCAAGAATGTGGGCTGGTTTTCGTTCCAAGGAATAATATCAATCTTTTCGCCCTGCAGCTCATTGACAACAGCCTGCACTCTGCTGCCGCGCATCCCAACGCAGGCGCCAACTGGGTCAATCGAATGATCATTGGTAATCACGGCAATTTTAGCGCGCGATCCGGGATCGCGGGCAACCGATTTAATTTCGATTACACCTTCGTAAATTTCCGGCACTTCCATTTTAAACAGCTCGGCCATGAACTGCGGATCGGTACGGCTAAGGAAAATCTGCGGCCCTCTGGTTTCACGCCGAACTTCTTTGATATAGCAGCGGATACGATCATTTGGCCGGTAACTTTCACGGCCAATTTTTTCATTGCGCCGCAGAATCGCTTCGCCGCGACCCACATCGACAATCACATTGCCATATTCTTCGCGTTTGACCTGACCGTTGATAATCGTACCTGCACGATCCTTAAACTCTTCGTACTGGCGATCCCGCTCGGCTTCGCGAACTTTTTGTAAAATCACCTGTTTGGCAGACTGCGCCGCAATACGGCCCATATCAACGGGTGGAATTTCTTCGATAAACTGATCGCCAACAGCCGGATCTTCAAGATATTGCCGCGCTTGCTCAACTGTCATTTTGGCCTGATAGTTTTCCAATTCTTCGTCTTCGACCACGGTGCGCACCCGGGTAAATGCCGCCCTGCCGGTTTTCCGATCAATTGCGACCCGAATGTCCATTTCTGCGCCGTAGCGGGATTTTGCAGCCCGAGCGAGGCTTTCTTCCATGGCTTCGACGACCAAAGCCGGATCGATCATTTTTTCGCGGGCGACGGCCTCGGCCGTTTGCAAAAGCTCAAGTTGGTTTGCAGAGGTGATTGCCATTTTTACTCCTCCTCGGACCCTTCGGTCTCGATGTCATCAAAACGTTCTTCATTAAGCGCGCCCGCAGTTTTGCGTTGGCGCAGCATTTGGGTGATCAGTTCATCGGTTAAGATCAATTTGGCATCACTGAGCCACTCAAAATTTAGACCGATCGTGCCGGCGTCAATATTGATCAAAACTTCTTGTCCTTCAGTGCCCGCCAAAACACCTTTAAAGCGGCGTTGGCCATCGATCAATTCGCTGGTCTCAAGGCGGGCCTCATAGCCTTCGAAAGTGTCAAAATCTGCCAGCCGGGTCAGCGGGCGATCAATTCCCGGGCTAGAAACTTCGAGTGTATAGGCTTCTATGATTGGATCCTCGACATCCAAAACAGCGCTAATCGCCGTGGAAATTTCTGCCAGATCTTCAACCTCGATCCCACCGCCGTTTTTATCAGCCATCACCTGCAGTGTGGTTTGACTGCCGCTCATTAAACGCACGCGCACCAACTCAAACCCCATATCCTCGATAACGGGGGTGATAATGTCCGCAAGACGTCGGTCTAGGGCGGCTTTGGCGATCAAATCGTTTGTCATTCGTCCAAGTACAAAAAAACGGGCCCGCGGCCCGTCGATCTTTCCGGTGGAGCGTTGGTTGCCCAACACGCCGCTGTTGCAAGCGATATAGGCGGATTATTGTGAGTCTGCAAGGGCTCATTTTCAACATGGTTTTTTGTGAAAAACAGCGCTGCCGCTCGAAACTTTAAATTTCAACCTTCGGTCCGCTTTAAATCGCTCTGCTTTTTTTCAAGCAGAGCGATAAAAGCCAAACATGCAGGTGGCCGCGCGGAACCGGCTATTCTTTTTCGAAGTAAATCACCACTTCACCCAACGGAAACCCAAATTTGCTCATATAAGCACGATTTAAAACACGCGTATCGCTCAGCTGCCACATCCAGTCATCAAAGACCACGCGCATGGTTCCATCCGGCACTGGAAGGTCAATTTTATATCCCCAGTTAAACGTATCGCCGCGGGTTTCACCCAAAGCATCAACAATGACCCCATCGGCAGTACCTGACCATGTGTTTGGCCCGGTTTTCGTGAGTTTCCAGATCCGTTGCTCTTTGCTGCCATCTGCGTAAGAAAAATCTTCAACCAATGTCAGCAAATTGCCATCAAATGTCCCCGTGATATCGACTTCAAACCGTCGTGAAACATTGCCCAAAATATCCTGAAATTGGCCATGGGCTTTGGTTTTCCCTACAAAAAACTGTTCCAAGCGAAACTCTCGATCTGACAGCTTGTCATCATCTAAGGATGGTTTACCGCTACAGCTGGCCAAAAACACCACTGCGGCGAGTGCAAGAAATACGTTTTTCATATCAAAAGCTCCTTTGGACAAGAATATGGATCGCTTTTGGGGGGTTTCCAGTTCTGATTTTAACCCCATGATCCATTCGGCTCGAAGAATAGATGGCGATAAATTTGCATTTTTAAGGTGTTTTTGTTATCTCGCGTCGTGGAGGATACCCATGGCTGACAAATATAGTGTCAAATTTTTAGATCTCGCTTTTACTGATGGAACTCCCAAAAAAGCCTTCTTGACCGCCTGTGTTGTCGGATCAATCCTGACACTAATCAACCATGGTGATACTATTCTTAGCGGCCAATTTCCCCCTCTTTGGAAAGTGTTCCTCACTTATTGCGTGCCATTTTGTGTCACCACTTGGGGGTCATATTTAGGCAAGCGCAGCCGTATCTTGCAACAAAAGCAGATCGACGAACTCTATGGTAATGATCACGCGTAAGGGCCTAGCCGACCCCAAAAGTCAGTTTCAAGTCCCCACAAAGCTCAATTCACACTACTCGACAGCTTCAATCTCATCATCTTCGACAAAGCGTGAATAGACCCCTTCGGGCAAAGATATCGCGGCTGCCAGATCGCGAATTTGGGTGATTGAGAAACGGACTTTCTGCATCCGGTCACTAACCGGATCATATTGCTCCACGGTAATGCATTCGGCAAAACTATTGACAATCACATCTTCATGCAGGGGGTTTTGACCTTCGTCAACCAATGTCACAACAGTC
>CABZJG010000035.1 GCA_902525995.1 Paracoccaceae bacterium
GCCAAGACACCCTTTTTCACCTCGCTCATCAAGGCCGTTCCCATGGGCGGCAGGCTGCGCCCCTCAAGCGGGTGTTCGCAGAGGGGTAAAAAAATAAATGGCCTGCCAAGATCGTGCTTGGCAGGCCACGCATAAACATGCGCTGGAGTGTGAAATTACATCCGGCTGGCAACGTTTTCCCAGTTCACAAGATTATCTAGGAAGTTGCTCAAATATACCGGCCGCTTGTTGCGAAAATCGATGTAATAGGAATGCTCCCAGACATCGCAGCCTAGCAATGCGGTTTGCCCGTAACACAGCGGGTTCACGCCATTTTCGGTTTTCGTCACTTTCAAGCTGCCATCGCTGTCTTTGACAAGCCAGCACCAGCCAGAGCCGAATTGGCCGGCCCCTGCAGCGGCAAACTGCGACTTGAACTCATCCACACTGCCAAAGCTGTCATTGATCGCGGATGTCAACTCAGATGGCATAGCCGCGCCGCCCGGCCCCATCATTTCCCAAAACTGCATATGGTTCCAATGCTGGCTGGCATTGTTGAAAATTCCATTTTGAGCAACAGCGCCTGCATCATATGTGCCGATGATGATGTCTTCTAAGGACTTGTTTTCCCATTCAGTACCGGCAATCAGCTTATTGCCATTATCGACATAGGCTTTGTGATGCAGGTCATGGTGGTACTCGAGAGTTTCGGCAGACATACCGAGACCGGCGAGCGCATCATGGGCATAAGGAAGATCAGGAAGTTCAAAAGCCATATCGGGCCTCCTTCTTTATGTTAAAATCTTGATGCCCTAAATGGTAGCCTTAGATACCGCGCGTCAAGAGGCAATACGCCTTTCAGGTGCATTTTACCTCAATCTGCCTGCCCCAAATCGCATTGGGTTGGTAAAATTTAATCTTGATCTGTTCCAGCGGCTTTAGCTCCAAAGATCAACTTCACTGCCCGGGCGCGCCGCAGCGCTCAATTGATTGAACATAAACTCAGCCACCGAGCGGAAACAGATCACCCGCGCTTCGGTTTCCGACAGCAGCCAAAACGCTGCCGAAATCTGACCAAACCGTGTCCGGCGAAACATCCCGGGTGCAAAATGATCAGGAGCAAGATCAACCGGAGCCAACTTGGCAATCACTTCTCTAACTTTATCGCCCGACACAGTGAAACTCACCCGCGCATCGGACACATCAGCAAGCAAGAAATGCTTCTTGCCCAGCGCCTTTTGCAGCTTGGCCTGCAACCCGGCGACCTGATCATAAGGTGTTAGGATCAAAAGCTCGTCCGGCGACATCCAGGCGACACTCATTTTTTCGTCATGTGTGATCTGACAGGCAGAGGGCAAATCCGTTGACACAGATTTTTTTAAAGCCGTGATAAAAGGCTTTGAGCTTAAATCCCCCCGCAGCGTCAACATCCCCATGGGCGCGTCTGCTGACACTGTGACATAGCCTTCAAACGGCGCGTTGGCTTGAGAAATCAAATTAGACATTCTGCTTCTCTCCATCTTTATCATAATACACCTGATCGACAATTTTGGCAGGCACGCGGCTGCCATCGACTTTGGCAAACTCTATGGTTTCACCCATGCGCGAGGGCCCATTATGAACAAGGCCCATGGCAATTCCACGTTTTAGCGTGGGAGAATAATAGGTTGAGGTCACGCGGCCCACGGTATTCAACTGACCATTGGCATTTTTGCCGGTCCCAACCGCATAGGCCCCATCGGGCAGCACGCTGCCATCAGCAGTCTCCAATCCGACCAGTTGCCAGCGGTCCGGATCAGTCATATGGGTGCGCTCCTGCGCCCGTTTGCCTAGAAAATCTGTTTTCTTTTTTGAAATGGCCCAATGAAGTCCCAAATCCTGCGGAATAACAGTGCCATCGGTTTCATCGCCGATCATGATAAAACCTTTTTCCGCCCGCATCACATGAAGCGCTTCGGTGCCATAAGGCATAACCCCAAATTCTTCACCTGCTTCAAGCAACGCATTCCAAAATACCAACCCCTGACTTGCAGGCACAGCAATTTCGTAAGACAGCTCACCCGAAAACGAAATCCGATAAACGCGGGCGTCAAATTCACCAATTTTGCCATCTGCCCATTCCATAAACCCGAGCGCCTCTTTACTGAGATCCATGCCACCAAGTTTTTCCAACACCTTGCGCGCATTCGGGCCGACAACGGCAACCTGAGCATATTGCTCGGTCAGATTGGCAGTATAAACTTTCCAGTCCCACCATTCGGTCTGAAGCCACTCTTCCATATGGGCGTGGATGCGATCAGCGCCGCCGGTTGTGGTGTGGCACAGGAATGTCTGCTCATCAATACGCGCCACAACGCCGTCGTCGCTGAGAAAACCGTTTTCACTGCACATGAGCCCATATCGGCATTTGCCGACCTTCAGCGTACTCATCATATTGGTATAGAGCATATCCATGAATTTGCCGGCATCGGGGCCTGACACCAAAATCTTCCCAAGGGTCGAAGCGTCCAGAAGACCCAAAAAATTGCGCGTTTGGTTGATCTCACGGATCACTGCCTGATCGTGGCTTTCACCTGCGCGGGGAAAACAATAGGGCCTGCGCCACTGGCCCACCGGCTCCATATAGGCGCCTTGCTCTTCATGCCAGGACTGCATAGGCGTTTTACGAATGGGCTGAAAAATCTCGCCCCGCGCAGCACCCGCAATCGAACCCATAGAAATCGGCGTGTAGGGCGGCCGAAATGTTGTTGTGCCAACTTGGGGAATATCCGCGTTGAGCGCGCCAGCCAAAGTGGCAAGGCCATTAATATTGGACAGTTTGCCCTGATCCGTGGCCATGCCCAACGTGGTGTAGCGCTTGGCGTGCTCGACGCTTTCAAAACCTTCCTGCGCCGCCAGTTGCACGTCACTGACTTTCACATCGTTTTGAAAATCAAGCCAGGCTTTACTGCGCAGCTTGATCCCCGCCCCTTGCGGCATCATCCAAACCGCTTGTATTGGGGCTTCGGCGCGGGGGCTCGCATTGGGTAATTTTGGGGTCTTTTTTGACCCTGTTGCCGCGCCTGTTTGAGTGGCAGCATCCTGCAAAAGCTCATCCAAACCAAAACATCCATTTGCCGCACCTGCAGCATATACGAAAGGAGTGCCATCCTGATCCAAAGGGGGTTTATGCACATCAGGGCGAAAGAATATTTCGTGCTCATCCCACAGTAGTTTGCCACCGCAGTGCGACCACAGATGAACGACAGGTGACCAGCCGCCAGACATAGCAACACAGTCGCAAGAAACCTCTTCTAAAACAGCCCCCTCGCCGGCCTGCGCGCAAATTGAAACGGATTGCACCCGCTTAGCGCCATGGACTTTGGCAATTGCTTTGCCGGTCTCAACCCGTATCCCTAGCGCCCGGGCCTCATCAGCCAGCGCACCGCCGCCATGCGGGCGTGCATCAACAATCAAAGGCACCTCTAAACCTGCATTTTTTAGTGTGATAGCAGTACGATAGGCATCATCGTTATTGGTGACAACGACTGTTCTGTCACCAACAGATACGCCAAAATTTACCACATAATCACGCAGAGCTGACGCCAGTATGACGCCGGGTATATCATTTCCGGCAAAGCTCAGCGGGCGCTCAATAGCGCCTGTGGCCGTTATGATGCGGCCCGCACGTATGCGCCACAACCGATGACGCGGTTTTGTATCAGAAGGGTCATGGTCGTTGATCCGCTCATACCCGATCATATAACCATGATCATAAATACCTGCCGCCATCCAGCGTGTCCGCAGGGTGACATTCTTCATCTTTTTCAGAGCGGTCAGAGTTTGATCCACAAAGTTATCCACAGGCTCACCAGCGATTTCCCCGCCGTCGACTGGCGCCCGGCCACCCCAGTTTGAAGCTTGCTCAACCAACAGAACCCTTGCGCCGGTGTCACCAGCAGTTTTGGCCGCCTGCAATCCCGCAACCCCGCCGCCAACAACAACAAAATCATAAAAACTGTACAGGTGCTCATAGATGCTGTCGTCAGTATCCTTTGGGGCTTTTCCCAAACCCGCCGAGTAGCGAATGATCGGCTCGTATACATGTTTCCAAAAGGGTCGAGGATGGATGAACATTTTGTAATAGAACCCAGCAGGCAGAAAACGCGCCAAAGAGTTGTTGATTACGCCGACATCAAAATCAAGGCTTGGCCAGTGATTTTGCGAAGTCGCCGCCAAACCGTCGAAAAGCTCGGTCGTTGTGATGCGCTGGTTGGGCTCAAATTGACCGCCCTCACCCAGATTGACCAAACCGTTTGGTTCTTCTGATCCACTTGCCACAACGCCTCTTGGGCGATGGTATTTGAACGACCGACCGACCAGCATCTGATCATTGGCAAGCAGCGCTGAGGCCAAACTATCCCCCGCGTAGCCTGTCATGTGCTTGCCATTAAAACGAAAGCTGATTTGCTTGGATTTATCGATCAGGCGACCGCCTGCAGACAGACGTGTGCTCATATCACAGCCTCATTACTTTTTACCAAATCCATGGCCCCCAAAGGAACCGTCAGACACAGAAAAACCATTATGAAAACTCCCTCCAAGACCACCCGGGACGCTTTTTGGAAATCGTCTTTTGCAGGTTTTTAGGGGGTTCGGTCGTCTGCGCAGAATACGTACCAAACACTTCCAGTGTCACCGTACAGCGCGCCGCATGAAACCACTTTCCGCAGCCGTTGGCATGGCGCCAGCGCTCAAAATGCACGCCTTTGGGGTTTTCACGTTGAAACAGATAGCCTTCAAAATCCGCATCCGACGATCCCGGGCCAAAGCGCTTAAGATGGGCCTCGCCGCCGGGCGTCAATTCGGTCTCTTCGGCGTCAACGCTGCAATAGGGACAATTAAGAATTAGCATAGTGCACTCTCCCAAATGCGTTCAGCAGATTAAAAAACATAAAAGGGCTCCATCAGTGCGCCACCCCTGCCGCAACGCTTTCGTCGATAAACTTGCCCTCTTTAAAGCGGTCTAGGGAAAATTCTTCGGTCAAAGGTGAGTGCCCTTTGGCCATCAATTCGGCCATCCCCCATCCGGATCCAGGAATTGCTTTAAAGCCGCCGGTTCCCCATCCGCAATTGATGAAATAATTCTCAAGCGGGGTTTTCGACAGTATTGGCGAGCGGTCGCCGGTCATGTCCACAATGCCGCCCCACCAGCGCAGCATTTTGAGCCGTGATATTATCGGGAAGGTTTCCACCAAGGCCCGCACGGTTTCTTCCACGTGATGAAAACTGCCGCGCTGGGTATAGTTGTTATACCCATCCGCACCGCCGCCGATAACCATTTCGCCTTTGTCCGACTGGCTCATATATCCATGAACCGTATTGGCCATCACCACCACATCCATGCAGGGTTTAATTGGCTCGGATACCAAGGCCTGCAAAGCAACGGATTCGATAGGCAACCGAAAACCGGCCATATCCGCAAGCACTCCCGAATGTCCGGCCACCACAACGCCCAGCTTATCGCAGTCAATCGCGCCTTTCGTGGTGTCAACCCCGATGACTTTACCGCCAGACTGACGCACACCGGTGACCTCACACTGCTGAATAATATCCATACCCATATCCGAGCAGGCGCGCGCATAGCCCCAGGCGACCGCATCATGGCGCGCAGTGCCGCCGCGCGGTTGCCACAGCGCCCCAAGCACCGGGTAGCGCGGTCCGTCGATGTTCATAATTGGGCAGAGCTCTTTGACCTTTTGCGGCCCGATAAACTCGGTGCTCACCCCTTGCAGGGCATTGGCATGCGCCGTGCGCTGATATCCGCGCACCTCATGGTGGGTCTGCGCCAACATCATCACGCCGCGGGGGCTGAACATGATATTGTAGTTGAGATCCTGGCTAAGATTTTCGTAAAGCCCACGGGCTTTTTCATAAATAGCCGCCGATGGATCTTGCAAATAATTTGATCGGATAATGGTCGTGTTGCGCCCGGTATTACCCCCGCCAAGCCAGCCTTTTTCAAGCACAGCCACATTGCGAATGCCAAAATTTCGCCCAAGATAATAAGCGGTGGCCAAACCGTGACCGCCGGCTCCAACGATGATCACATCGTATTTTTTCTGTGGCGCAGGGCTGCGCCAAGCGCGTTCCCATCCCGAATGAAAGCGCAATGCTTCGCGGGCGACAGCGAAGGCAGAATACCGTTTCATAAAGCCTAGCTCCAATTGACATATTTTCTGATTAACGTTTTGGCAAAATCTACTGCCTGCGCCGCACCTCAGAGCGTCACAAACCCAATCACTTGCGACATCTGTGACGGATTTCTCTTTTGCCCTTTTTTCCGCATAAAATCAACGTTACATACAGGGTATAACAGCGGGGACAGCGGGGTCTGAATGACATTTTGGCTTTTCACCATTGGACTATCAAGCATTATTGCCGGGTTTTTTACTCTGGTGCTGTTTGGCAGCCGCACGCAAGACAGCGGAAGTGCGTCTGAGATAAACTTTTATAAGGCGCAATTGGCTGATGTCGAACGGGACAAAGCCCTTGGTCATATTGATCCGCAGGATGCAGAGCAAATGCACATCGAAATCAGTCGTCGCATCCTACGGCTTGATAGTTTGCAGCAAGAGTCCATAAACCCCAAGCGGCCAAAGCAGCATATTGTTTTGGCCCTCTTACTGGCCGCGATGCTGATTGGCGGTTCACATTTGATGTATCTGTACCTTGGCGCTGCAGCCTATCCAAATCTACTACAGGCGGAGCGCATTGAACGCGCTGCGCGCCTGTTGGAAAACCGCCCGAGCCTTGAAGAATACGCAAACTCTTTCGCCCCGCAACAGCAGCCGCGACAGATGTCAGAGGACTATAGCAGCTTGGTTACCGAACTGCGCAGCGCTCTTGAAGATAACCCATCGGACTTGAAAGGCCTTCGGTTTTTGGCGCGTGTCGAAGCAGGATTGCAGAATTATTCTGCTGCCAGTGCCGCCCAACGTCAGGTTCTGAATCTTTTGGGTGCACAAGTTACGGCAGACGACCATCTGGATTATGCAGAATTGCTTATTCTTTCTGTGGGCGGCTATGTTGCGCCAGAAGCCGAAGCTGCACTGCAAGCCGCATTAAAGCTAGATCCGCAAAACGGTGGCGCGCGCTTTTATATCGGCTTGATGTTTACCCAAAACGACCGCCCTGATCTTGCCTTCAAAGTATGGCGTGATCTTTTACTGAAGGGGCCGGATACCGCGCCATGGATTGACCCCATCCGCGCGCAAATCCAAGAGGTTGCCTTTTATGCAGGCGTTCACAACTTCACTCTGCCTGAGCAGCCTTCTTCACCGGCGATCGAGCCTGTTGCCCCCGCCTTAAGCGATGAGGCTATGGAGGCTGCAGCCCAATTGAGCCCCGAGGAACGTTCTGAAATGATCAAGGGCATGGTCGCCCAATTATCACAAAGATTGAAGGACGAAGGCGGCCCCGCACAAGACTGGGCACGCTTGATTTCTGCTTATGGTGTTCTGGGAGATGACGCAGCACTGCAAAACACCTATCGGTCGGCCATTGCAAAGTTCGCCGCAGACCCAGCCGCGCTAGAGCTTTTGAAAAACGCGGTCATATCCGCCGGAGGCTCGCCATGATTTGCGATGATATTGAAAGCTTCGCAAAGGCTTTGTCCCCGCTTCAGCCTTTGATCGGGCTGGATCTGGGCACCAAAACCATCGGCGTTGCGGTCTCGGACGGCCTGCGCCTAACCGCGACCCCTATCGAGACCATAAAGCGGGTTAAATTCACCGCTGATGCGGCCCAGCTAACGGATATGATCACCAAGCGTGCCATTGGCGGAATAATCCTTGGTCTGCCGCGCAATATGGATGGCAGCGAAGGGCCGCGGTGCCAATCCACCCGCGCATTTGCCCGCAATTTAAGCCGTATTTGCGATCTGCCGATAGGGTTTTGGGATGAACGCTTGTCAACTGTAGCAGCCGAAAAAGCACTGCTTGAGGCGGATACTTCCCGAAAGCGTCGCGCCGAGGTTATTGATCATGTGGCCGCCTCCTATATTTTACAGGGAGCACTTGATAGAATGCCCCATATGGCGAAGAGCTGAGGGCAAACATTTTGACCGATCAAATATGGAAGCGAGATGAGATTGCATCGCCCTGCGTCAAAATATGTGTTGTGCATCCGGGCGCGCGCATTTGCACCGGTTGTTATCGCAGCATCGACGAGATTGGCACCTGGTCAAAGATGAGCCATGAAGAGCGCGCGGCGATCATGCAAGAGCTTCCCGAGCGCGCCGCTTTATTGAAAAAACGCCGCGGCGGGCGCGCTGCGCGGATCACGTGCAGCTAAATAGCGCGGGCCTCATGCCCGCTGGCGGCGATCATTTCACGAACCAAGGATCCACTGGGCTTGATCGCGTAATTCGGGGCGGAAATAGGCGATCATACGCCCCTCTTCGGGCGCATCGGCCCCGTTTTGCCAGGGGGCAACCCCATGCAGGGCCAAACGGTGCACAACATAGGCTTCACCCGATTGGGCATGCACCGCCACTCTTTTACAGCGTTCAAAAACCTGCCGCCGCGCGGCTTGATAGACCTCGGTGACATCAACCTCTGCCCAGCTTGCAGCGTCGATACCGGCAAAGGCCTTTTGAAAGACCTCTGCCATAATAAGGTGCGATCCTTCCCAAACCACCATCGGGCTGGCAGCGGGCGAACAGCTGTTCAGCGGCAAGCCCAAAATAAAGGCGTGCGGTTCTTTGAGCATACGGCGGCGGTCCGGCCCCACGGCCAAAAGCCCATCCACATGCGCCGCATCACGATTTTTACGGTATCTAAATCCGCCCTCGGTTTCGCCCATGCGGGGTTTTGGATAACCGGGATAGATCACCGATAACTGCGCCGGATGAAATGGCAAATAATCCATATCTGACAGCCATTTGATCACATCGCCCGCCAAAGGCACCCCGCCCAAAGCGCCCTGTCCGTCCGAGGCCAGCGCATCGACCCCGACAAACCAAGTGCCTTGGCATTGCAGCCATTTTTTGCGCATTTCGGGTTGCTTGACAACTTCTTTGGCCTGCCCGAGTGCCTCTTGCGCCCAAGCGGCAATAGACGGGTCATAGGAAAATCGTCCCCAGCCTTTCGTTGCGAACACCAATGCCTCCCGCTGTGGTTTGGCGCAGCCTAGCGCAGAGGCCAAGCGCGCGACAAGTGAGCAGTCACATTAGGGTTCATTTTTCTTGACCTTGATATCTGTCAACAGTTCAATCGGCAGCCTGGGCCGTATGTTTGCATTCCTGCGACACTGCGCCCAAAGACACAGAGGAACCTTTCTTTCTTGGCAACAGTGGCGCAGAATTTGGGTCAGATCACCTGCACATTTCAATGCTATGAAAGGCCCGAAACAGTCACCTATTGAAGTTGGTCGTTTTTTGGCTGTAGCGTGCTATAAAATACCCTAGGCACGAGCAGACGGCGGCGGCAATGACACAAACACTTTCAAAAATGATTTCACAGCACCCAGATACCGCCTTGGCGCTGGGCGGCGTTGAGGCAGACTGGCTGACCTATGGCGCGCTTCGAACAATAAGCACTGAGATCGGAAATCAACTGCACAGCTGCGGTCTTGGACGCACAGATCGGGTGGCCATTGTGCTTCCAAACGGGCCTGAAATGGCAGCTGCTTTTGTTACTTTGGCACAATGGGTGGTTACGGTCCCACTAAATCCGAACTACACAAAAGATGAATTTTCATTTTATTTTAAGGACTTAAAGTCTAAATCCGTTGTTTTGCCAGAAGAATATAGCGGCCCTGCATTAGACGCTGCGCAAGCTTTAGGCACTTTGGTTTTGCGCCTTAAACCTCTACCAGAAATCGGCGCAGGTGGCTTTGCGCTTACTGCCGAAGGCGCAGGGCTGACGGGGACGGATATAAATGCACCCAACGATGGGGACGAAGCGCTTATCCTGCATACCTCTGGCACCACATCACGGCCCAAAATCGTGCCGCTATTACACCGAAATATTTGTGCTTCGGCAGATCATATTGCCACATCGCTTGCTTTAAGCCCGGCAGACCGCTGCCTGAATGTAATGCCACTGTTTCATATTCATGGACTTATTGCGGCGGTTTCCGCATCCCTATGTGCTGGCGGTCAGATTTTTTGCACACCGGGATTTGATGCGCTTAGATTTTTTGGCTGGATGTCTGCGCAGCGCCCCACATGGTATACAGCGGTGCCTACAATGCATCAGGCCATTCTGTCGCGGGCAGCGCGCAACGAAAGCATCATCGCCGATGTGCCGCTTCGGTTTTTGCGGTCTTCCTCTGCCTCTTTGCCGCCGCAGGTTTTTGCTGCCTTAGAAGATACTTTTGCGGCCCCGGTCATCGAAGCCTATGGCATGACAGAGGCGGCGCATCAAATGGCGGCGAACCCGCTGCCGCCAAAACCGCGCAAACCGGGCTGTGTGGGCATTGCCGCAGGTCCGCAACTGCGCATTGCAGATGAGACAGACAACACACTTATTGACGGGTTGGGCGAAATTGTCATTTCGGGGCCAAACGTGACACCCGGATATGAAAGCAACCCGGATGCCAACGCCAAAAGCTTTTTTGAAGCCGGTGGCACCCGGTGGTTTCGCACCGGTGATCAGGGGCAGCTTGATGCTGCCGGCTATTTGACCATCACCGGGCGGCTGAAAGAGATTATAAACCGGGGCGGCGAGAAAATTTCACCGCGTGAGGTTGACGAAGTGCTGATGGATCATCCAGCCGTGGCGCAGGCTGTGACCTTTGCTGTGCCGCATGGCAAGCTGGGCGAAGATGTGGCCGCTGCTGTGGTCTTGTCACAAGATAAAACCGCCACAGAACAAGAGCTAAGCGGCTTTGTCCAAGAGCGGCTGGCGCGGTTCAAAGTGCCGCGCAAAATTATGATCGTGGCGGAAATTCCCAAAGGGGCAACAAGCAAGCTTCAACGTATTGGATTGCACGAAAAACTTGGATTGGAGCTGTGAGTTGACCAAAGTTTGTATTTTCGGCGCAGGGGCAATTGGTGGCTTTCTTGCCCATGCGCTGCATGAAGGCGGCGCTGAGGTGTCGTTAATTGCGCGCGGCGCACATCTGGCTGCTATGCAGGAAAACGGTCTTACTGTGATCAAAGAGGGTATCAGCAAAACCTACAAATTGAACGCAACCGACGACCCGCAGACCCTTGGGTCCCAAGATTATGTCATTTCTTCCCTAAAAGCCCATTCTGTCGCTCCGGTGATAAATCAATTTACCCCGCTTCTGGCCGATCACACTGCTGTTGTATCTGCGGTAAACGGCATCCCTTGGTGGTATTTTTACAAAGCTGATAGCGGCACAGCGCTTGAAGGCCAATGGCTTGAAACCGTGGACCGGGGCGGCCTCCAGTGGAAAGGCTTTGGACCACAGCGCGCCATAGGCTGCGTGGTCTATCCAGCCTGCGAAGTGATAGAACCCGGCGTTATCGACCACAAATCCGGCGACCGCTTTAGCCTTGGCGAGCCAGATGGAGAGCGCAGTGAACGCGTAATGACCCTTTCAAAACTGATGCGCGATGGCGGCTTGCGGGCACCGGTAAAACCGCGCCTGCGCGACGAGCTTTGGATCAAGGTTTGGGGTAATGCAACGTTCAATCCTGCCTCGGCGCTAACCGGTGCAAGCCTGGATATGCTGGGCAGTGATCCTGCAAACCGGGCCTTGATCTACGCCGCAATGGATGAGTGCCGCACAGTCGGTGAAGCGGTCGGCGCACGCTTTAACGTCGATATTAATCGGCGTATTGACGCCGCTGCTGCGATCATCGGCCATAAGCCTTCTACCCGTCAGGATGTCGAGCAAGGCCGCCCGATGGAGCTTGATGCGCTGACCAGCAGCGTTTTAGAACTGGCGCGCAGGCTGGATATAGCAACACCAACACTTGATACTTTGGCCACGCTGGTGCGGCTACAGGGTGAAGTATTAGGGCTCTATCAGCGCCGTCCAGAAATTGAGGCGGCTATTGCCCGGACATCCGGCACCGGGGCATGACCATCGCTGTTTACACTGCAGCGCTCAAAAGCTCAGTTTGACATATGTTCGCTGATAAAATGCTCAATAACCGGTCTAACTGATCTGGGGATATCAAGGGTTTTCAACTGCATAGGGGTGAACACTCCAAAGCCTGCGCCTTCCCCA
>CABZJG010000036.1 GCA_902525995.1 Paracoccaceae bacterium
GAATTTTGAAATCTGCCACTTTTACTGACTTTTGGCGTGCTCATCGCCAGGCAGGGTGATGTTTAATCTGTTCAGTGAGCTTTCAAGCAAAGGTCCAAAAACCAATTTTCCCTGAGTTGTTTGCACAACGGCAGAAACAATAGAAACAATAACCGGTCCCTGTTTGGAAATGTAAAAAACAGGCGCACCTGAAGCACCGAAATCCACTTCGCAGTTCATTGACAGAATTTCCTTTTTCTGGGTGGAAATATCACAACTGCTTTGTATTGAAGGTGCGTTTATGCGTCCCAATGCATATGAGACAACAGCCACTTTCCTTTTGTGATTTGGGAACACTGCAATAGCAAATGGCTGAACTGAACGCTTTTTGATCGGGTGCAGAAGCTTTAACAAAGCCACGTCATTTTTGACGCTTTCAATTTCTGGGTTTTCCATAGGTTGGTAATCTGGAAAAGTTACTGCCCCACCAATCTTAGAGTAGGCTTCAGCGCGTCCGTTTCGCCATCCTGCCTGAAATTCTAGTTTGTTGAGATTGAGAAAATCACCAGTAGTAAGGTCATATAAACAGTGCGATGCAGTTAGAATTAAATCCGCTGCAACGAGTGTGGCAGTGCAGAGCCTTTCCCCATTTTGATAAGAGAGCCGTCCTACAGCCATCCACTCACGGCCTTGATCCAAGGTGTCCAAACTGGTGAGCTTGCTGGTGTCTGCCAAAGAACTTGACAGCCCGCATATCTGCAAAATTATTACTAGAAAATACCGCACCAAACCGCCTCCGCAAGCGACGCCTTGCCGCGCGTTAACCCAATGTGTTAATTCCTAGAGCTGTTTGCTTATTAAAGCAATTTAGGATTTCAAGGTGACGTTTCTAAAGCATTGGCCAAAGCGGGTGGAACCGGTCCACCGCTTGCCCAATCCAAAAGCTCAACCGTATGGACAATCGGCACTGATGTAGCATTGCCAATTTGCATCATACAGCCAAGGTTTCCAGCCACAATGACATCAGGCTTCGTTGCTTCCAGTGTTTGTACTTTTCGGGATTGTAAAAGCTTTGAGATTTCTGGTTGAAGAAGATTATATGTGCCCGCAGAACCACAGCACAAATGCGAGTCTGCGGGTTCTACAACGTCAAAACCAGCTTGTTTTAACAGCCTTTTAGGTGGGGTTTTAACTTTTTGGCCGTGCTGCAAAGAACAGGCCGCATGGTAGGCGACTTTCAAGTCCTGGGTTTTACATTCGGGCAGCTCTAATTCAGCCAAGAATTCAGTGACATCCTTTGCAATAGAAGAGACCACTTCAGCGTCCTTTGCCAGCTCGGTATTGCGAAATATATGGCCATAATCTTTGACCGTCGTACCACAACCGCTGGTATTAATGATAATCGCATCCAGTCCTTGATTTTGTATTTCTGAACGCCAGGCTTTAATGTTTTTGGCCGCCGCCGCATGGCTTTCACTGGTTTTGCCCATGTGATGGGTCAATGCGCCACAGCACCCCTGACCCTGTGCGATCACAATTTCACAACCCAACCGCTGTAATAAACGAATGGTTGCGTCGTTGATGTCCGTGTTCAATGCGCGTTGGGCACAGCCCGTCATAAGGGCCACTCTTTTTTTGGTTACCCCACTTGCCTTGAAAGATTGCGGATCATCATTTCGGCTCACTGGCGGTATGTTTTTTGGTGCCAGAGCAATCATCGCGCGCAAGCGTTTGCTGGGGATTAATCGCGCAAAAGGACGCGCCAATTTCGCGGCGGCAAGAGCCAGTCGAAACCTTATGGGATAAGGTAAAATTTTAGACAAGGCAAACCGCAACATACGATCGAAAAGAGGCCGTTTATAGTGTTCATTGATGTACGAGCGTGCATGGTCAACCAAATGCATGTAATGCACACCGGAAGGGCAAGTGGTCATGCAGGCCAAGCACGACAGACATCTGTCTATGTGTTGAACTGTTTTTTCATCTGGAACCCGCTCGTTTTCAAGCATGTCCTTGATCAAATATATGCGGCCTCTAGGGCTGTCTAATTCATCCCCTAACACTTGGTAGGTAGGACAGGTCGCCGTACAAAATCCGCAATGTACGCAAGACCTCAAAATGGAATTAGAACGACTCATGTCTGAATCTTTAAGGCTTTCTGGTTCAAAAAATGTCTGCATATTCACCCCATAAGCCCCGCATTAAGTATGCCTCGCGGATCAAATTTATTGCGAATTTTTTCTGATAAATCTGCAACCAACGGCGATTGAGGCTGAAACTTGGGAATACTCCCGCTTTGACCGCGCACTCGGGTCGCGTGACCTCCGAACTCTGATAATGCCGACCGAGGGTTGCTACCTTTGGGTAAAGTCCCCCAAATCAAACCACCCGACCAGTCATAGAGATGTTGCTTAAAGCCAACGGCTGAGACAATTTTGGGAGCATCGGTTGGTTTGACCGATAACCTCCAAATATCTGCATCTTTATCTGCAAATATGTCCACATTGCGTATTTTGGTCCAAAGGCTTTCGCTTTGACTTGCGTTTACAACCTGTGCTTCGCCAAATTTTTTCAAATAAGCCTGCAACTTTTCGGTGCGGTAAAGAACCGACTTATTAAAACCTTCAAGCCTTAGGTAAGTTTGATTTTTGCTTGGCGCATGAGCTGCTCCTGATACATCAAACGGCGAATTCATAGCCGTGGTCAAAGCATCAATGGCAGCTTCATCATCCAAACCCTCTAAAATCAAAGTGGATTGGGTTTCTGCGACAGGTAGAACTTTGAACGCAACCTGTATGATCACACCTAATGTGCCATGGCTTCCTGCGAGCAATTTAACCAGATCGTATCCGGTGACATTCTTCATCACGCTTCCGCCTGATTTTAGGATATTGCCGCTGCCATCCACAAATCTAACCCCAAGCAAAAAATCACGTGCCGCCCCAACTTGAATGCGCCTTGGCCCGCTTATGTTTGCGGCAAATGCGCCGCCAATTGTGGCTGATCCTGTTAAATCCAGCATTGCATGGGAATCCATCGGCTCAAATGGCAGCTGTTGGCCTTCTTGACCCAATGTTTCTACTATTTCCTTTAGCGGTGTTCCAGCTTGAGCGATCATTGTTAATGCCCCTGGTTGGTAGTCAATGATGCCGCTCAGACCTGTTGTTTCAAGAGAGTTTCCGCCGCGTTCGCACACGCCACGCGTGCCGCCCCCAAAGATGCTTAATCCTTGGTTTGTCTCGCGGATAACCTGTGCAACATCAGCTTCGGTTTTTGGCTGGAAAATATTCATCTGTGTTTTTGCTTAACTCAATGATCTGCTTGCATTTCGCCGCTCTGCTGAGCTGTCTAAGGGAAAGACCTTGGCCGGGTTCAAAAGCCATTGGGGATCAAATACATCTTTAATCTGCATTTGCGCCTCAAGGTCTTCAGGTTGAAATTGAACAGGCATTAAATCCCTTTTTTCAATGCCAACCCCATGTTCACCGGTCAGGCAACCGCCGACTTCAACGCAAAGCTTTAAAATCTCTGCCCCAAATGCCTCACAAGTTTCAAGATCCCCGGGTTTGTTTGCATCGTACAAAATCAAAGGATGTAAGTTCCCGTCCCCTGCATGAAAAACATTTCCAACCTTTAATCCAAACTCTTCACTTAATTCATTCATGCGCCGCAGAACATAAGGCAGTTGAGTGACAGGAATTGTTCCATCTAGACACATGTAATCGTTCAATTGGCCCATGGCACCGAACGCCGATTTTCGGCCAAGCCATATTCGAGTTGCTTGATCTTCATCTTTGGCCTCCCGCAATTCGACGGGATCATGCTTGCGCGCAATTGCTGTTATTTTTTCCAATTGCTCGTCAATTTCCGCTTGGCTACCTTCGACTTCAACGATCAGCAAAGCTTCACAAAATGGATACCCTGCCCCCGCAAAAGCTTCGGTTGCCTTGATACATGGACTGTCCATAAATTCGATCGCAACAGGAAGAATACCAGCCTTTACGATATCAGCGACACACGCGCCCGCAGTTTCATTGTTGTCAAATCCGATCAACACTGGGCGTGCGCCTTCTGGTTTTGGCAAAATGCGCAGCGTGGCTTCGGTTACAATGCCCAATTGACCCTCTGATCCACAAATCAACCCCAATAGATCAAGCCCTTCTGCATCCAAATGCGGACCCCCAATTTCTATGATGTCTCCTTGCATGGTCACAAATTTGACCCCCAGAAGGTTGTTAGATGTCACACCATATTTCAAACAATGCGCTCCGCCGGAATTCATTGCGATATTGCCCGCGATAGCACAGGCCAACTGGCTAGAAGGGTCAGGTGCATAAAAGAAACCATCCGCCTCAACCGCACCTGTTACACTTAAATTGGTCCGGCCGGACTGTACCTTGATATAACGGTCTGGATAATTGATCTCTAAGACAGCGTTCATACGGGCAACACCAAGTATGACACTGTCAGCTGTGGGCAAGGCACCGCCTGATAATGAAGTGCCCGACCCCCGAGGCACAACGGGCACCTGCATTTCGTTACAGATTTTCAAAATAGCTGCAGTTTCTTCTGTTGTTCTGGGCAAAACAGCGGCTATTGGCGGACAGCGATATGCCGAAAGCGCGTCACATTCATAGGCTTTGGTCTCAGCTTCATGATCAATCACGGCGTCTCGCGGTAAAACGCTCAGCAGTCTTTTGACCAGTTCCGGTTTCCGCTTTAGCACATTTTGGTTGGGGGCAGGCATTTCCATGGCATTTTCCTTATTGGTAATAAAATATAACCAATTTCAGAAAAAGGCAAGATTTTTCTAATTTCAAAAATTTGAGCATGAAAAAACGCGCTTGAAATACATATTCTATGGTAGGAATGTAATTCCACTAATTGGAGTGGTAAAATCAATGAGCGCAAAACCGTTAGAACCTGCCTCGGCTGACTCAATAGCAACAACGGTAATGGCCGCGACCAAGACCCGTGGACTTCCACCGGTTGAAAAATGGAACCCACCATTTTGCGGTGATCTTGATATGCGTATTGCGCGCGACGGGACGTGGTTTTATCTTGGCACCCCCATCGGACGCTTTGAGCTGGTCAAGCTATTTTCATCGGTGCTCCGCAAGGATGGCGACAAATATTTTCTAGTTACGCCTGTTGAAAAGGTTGGAATAACAGTAGACGATGCACCGTTTGTCGCCGTTGATTTCACTGCCTTGGAACAGGGCAAAGAGCAGATACTCACGTTTGAAACGCAGGTTGGTGATTTTTCAATTGCAAGTGCCGACAACCCAATACGCATTGTGCGCGATACCGAAACCGGAGAGCCATCACCCTATGTCCACATACGGGCCGGACTTGAAGCTTTGATTGACCGTAAGAGTTTTTATCGTCTCATTGACCTAGGCACCCATGAAACGCATCACCAAGAGCAATGGTTCGGAGTATATTCTTCAGGTACATTTTTTCCCATCATTCCTTCGCGGGAATTGATTGAAGATAGTTTATAAAGAATATGCCTATCTCAAATCGTGCTGCCGAGGCCTTCATCGAGAACGCCTGAAAACAGCATTTACGTGGGCACAAAATTCTCTTTGTAAAATCTGTACCAGTTTTCTCCCATAATCCCGTTCACTTCGGATTGTGACAGCCCTGTTTGAGCAAGGCCTTCGGCAATGTTGCCAAAATCCCGGTTGTCTTGAAACCAGCTTGGCATCGGGGGAAATCCGGGCGCACTGGCCGATCCTTCCCCATAATCTATTTCTTTGCTCCAACGCCCGACCCGCATCCATTCAACGACACTGTCGGGTTGATCCTGACATAAATCTGAGCCTATCCCCAAATTATGAACACCGTATGAATCTGCCGCGCGGGCAATCATTTCGCAAAAGCTTTGCAATGTACAATCTGACTTATTTTTTAAGTGATGTGGATAAAGCGAAAACCCCAGCATCCCGCCCGCATCTGTCACGGCTTTCAAAACCTCATGCCGTTTGTTGCGCAGTGCAGAATGCCACGCATGTGGGTTTGCATGCGTAATAGCAATGGGCCGTTCGGAAATTTCTGCTGCTTCGATGGTTGAGCGATCGGCCGAATGGCTCATATCCACAACAAGGCCCACGCGGTTCATTTCTTTGATCACCTGACGGCCCATTCGGGTGATACCTGTGTCCTCTTTTTCATAACAGCCGGTGGCCAGAAGCGACTGGTTGTTATAGGTAAGCTGCATGAAACGTGCCCCTAAGCTATGCACGATTTCCACCAGGCCAATATCATCCTCGATCGGGCTTGGGTTCTGAAACCCAAAGAAAATTGCCGTCCGGCCGGTTTCGCGCGCACGATCAATATCCTCAGCCCACAAACCTTTCATGATCAGATCAGGGTATTGTTCAAACCAACGGTTCCATTGTTCAAAGTTCAACACCGTTTCGCGAAAATTTTCGTGATAGGAAATCGTTACGTGAACTGCATCCACACCACCCTCACGCATCTGGCGAAAGATCTTTTCTGACCAATTTGCATATTGAAGGTTATCGACGATCATCATGAAGGCTGCCCCGAAAAGATATAAGAGGTTTTCACGGTTGTATAGAACTCGGCCGCATAGCTGCCCTGTTCGCGCGGTCCGTACGAGCTGTCGCCGCGCCCACCAAATGGCACGTGATAATCCGTACCAGCCGTGGGCAGGTTAACCATGACACAGCCGGTTTTCGCGTGCTGCCTAAAATGCGTTGCCCGGGCAAGGTCCTTGGTCACAATCCCGGATGTCAGTCCGAAATTTGTATCATTTACAACATGTAAGGCCTCATCATAGCTGCCCACCTTAATCACGGCTGCCAAAGGCGCAAACATTTCTTCACGGTTTATACGCATGCTATTTGAGCTGCCGATGAACAGCCCGGGCGACATATAAAAGCCGTCTGTCGGCATTTCCAAACGCGCCCCACCGCAGGCTAATTCCGCGCCTTCTGCTTGCCCAAGAGCAACGTAATCAAGAGGTTTTCTTGCAACTGCTGGGCGCTGACGACGGGGCCGATTTGGGTGCCCTCTTGCAAGGCGTGGCCCACCACCATTGCTTTGGCTCCGGCAATCATTTTGTCCACAAAGGCATCATGGATTGCATGGTGCACCACCAGCCGCGATGAAGCGGTACATTTCTGCCCTGTGCCACCATATGCGCCGCCCAGCGCCGCAGAAACCGCTAGGTCAAGATCAGCGTCCTCCATAACGGCAAGGGCGTTTTTTGAGCCCATTTCCATCTGCACCTTGGTCAGGTTTTGCGCGGCGGATTGTGCAATGCCTTTGCCAATGGGCACTGAACCCGTGAAAGAAATCGCATTCACTTTAGGACTTTCTACCAAACGCTGGCCAACGGCACTTCCTGCCCCCATTACCAGACTAAAGAGGCCTTTGGGAATATCCTGACGGGCTATGATTTCGGTCAGCGCAACAGCAGATGCCGGGGTTAGATTGGCCGGTTTCCACACCACCGCATTGCTATAAGCCAGGGCGGGGGCAATTTTCCATGACGCGGTGGCGGTTGGAAAGTTCCAAGGGGAAATTATGGCAACGATACCAACGGGTTCACGGCGAATATCCACATCAATACCGGGCCGCACGGATGCAGCATTTTCGCCCATCTGGCGCAGGGTTTGCGCCGCATAATAGGTAAAGAACTGACCGGCGCGATAAACCTCGCCCTTGCCTTCGGCAAATGGTTTTCCTTCTTCGCGCGACAGCAACGTGCCAAGCTCTTCTGCACGCGCCATCATCTCGGTACCGATGGCGTTTAAAACTGCATATTTGCGTTCGATCCCATAACTTTCCCATTCAAGTTGGGCGACTGCTGCCTGATCCAATGTGGCTTCAAGTTGATCGGTTGAGGCCTGCGCATAAAGCCCGACCAGATCGGATAAATCCGACGGGTTGCGGTTTTCAATTTCGCTTTCTCCTGCGGCCCATTTCCCAGAGATGTAATTTTTGTGAAGCGTTCCCATCGGGCGTCCTTTTGTTAAATTTGCCTTGTTACCATGCACTGGTAAACTTAGGTCGTCAAACTCATGTCGGTGGGGATTTGAACCCTATAAAACCGGCCAAAAACAGGTAGCTGTATTGCGTCGGTATCACGTCAGTTTTGCGCAGGTGTGCCAAAAACCGCCGAAATAGACAACAATTGCGCAATTTTACCTTTTGCAGCTGTGTTTTTTGCGGCTAATGCGCGGCGGCCCAATGGGTGCCTTGACCGGCATCCACCACCAGCGGCACATCCAAATGCACAACGGGATCAGAAGCCTCTTGCATCACCGCTTTGGCCGCCGCAACCAGTGGATCAACCTGATCCTCATCTACCTCAAACAAAAGCTCGTCATGCACCTGCAGCAGCATATTGGCGGGCAGCTTGGCAATTGCTTGCGGCATGCGGATCATAGCGCGGCGGATAATATCGGCTGCAGTGCCTTGTATCGGCGCGTTGATCGCAGCGCGTTTGGCAAATCCGGCAGCGGGGCCTTTGGCATTGATCTCAGGCGTATGAATCACCCGTCCGAACAGGGTTTCGACGCGGCTGTTGTCTTTGGCAAATTTAACCGTGGTATCCATATATTCCCGAATGCCCGGAAAGCGTTCAAAATAGCGGTCGATAAAGCCCTGCGCTTCGCTGCGCGGAATGCGCAGATTGCGGGCCAGTCCAAAGCCGGAAATGCCGTAGATAACACCAAAGTTGATCGCTTTGGCCTGCCGGCGAATATCCGGCGTCATCTGATCAAGCGGTACATCAAACATTTCCGATGCGGTCATGGCATGAATATCCTGACCCTCGCGAAAGGCGGCCTTTAAACTGTCGATCCCGGCCACATGGGCCAATATGCGCAGCTCGATCTGGCTATAGTCAAGACTGACCAAAACCTTTCCCGGCTCGGCAATAAAGGCTTCGCGAATGCGCCGGCCATCTTCTGTGCGTACGGGGATGTTTTGCAAGTTGGGATCGGTCGAGGCCAAGCGGCCAGTGTTAGCACCCGCAATCACGTAAGAGGTATGCACGCGGCCGGTTTCGGGATTGATATGGTCTTGCAGCGCATCGGTATAGGTAGATTTCAGCTTGCTCAGTTGCCGCCAATCCAGCACCCGCTTGGGCAAATCATGGATTGTGGCCAGATCTTCTAAAACATCCGCCCCGGTGGCATAGGCGCCGGTTTTGCCTTTTTTGCCGCCCTCATAACCCAGCTTGTCAAACATAATCTCGCCCAGCTGCTTGGGGCTTCCCACATTGAAACTTTCGCCGGCAAGTTCATGAATATCGGCCTCAAGCCCCGCCATTTTCTGGGCAAAGGCATTGGACATGCGCGACAGCGTATCGCGGTCAACTTTAATTCCGGCCATTTCCATGTCGGCCAAGACCGGCACCAAGGGCCGCTCAAGGGTTTCATAAACCCGGGTGACGCGGCTTTTATGCAGGCGCGGCTTAAGGGTTTGCCACAGCCGCAGGGTGATATCGGCATCCTCAGCCGCATAAGGCACGGCGTCTTCGATGCTGACCCGATCAAAGGTGATTGCAGATTTGCCTGATCCAAGCAGCGGTTTGATCGGGATCGGGCTGTGATCCAGATAGCGCTCGGACAGCGCGTCCATCCCGTGGCCGTGCAGCCCGCCATGCAGCGCATAAGACAGCAGCATAGTGTCATCGATGGGATCAACGCGAATGCCGTGGCGGGCAAATATTTTCGCGTCATATTTCATATTCTGGCCGATTTTCAGGATCGATGGGCTTTCAAGCAGCGGCTTTAGCGCGGCCAGAACTTCATCCATGGGCAATTGCCCTTCAGCCAGTTTTAAGGACCCGAATAAATCATCCGCTGCGCCCTCTTTATGGGTTAGCGGAATGTAGCAGGCACTGCCGGCCTCCACACAAAGCGATATGCCCACCAGTTCGGCGCGCATTTCATTCAGCGAAGTGGTTTCCGTATCCACAGCCACGGTGCCGCGTTCATGGATATGATCAATCCATTTTTGCAAAGCATCCAGATCGCGGATGCACTCGTAAGCGCTGGGATCAAAGGCGATCTTTTCAGGTTGGCTCACCCCGTCATCTGCAGCAGTGGTTTGTTCGGCAATGACCGGCGCTTCGACGCCCAGCTTATCGGCAATCCGCTTGGTCAGGGTGCGAAATTCCATATCCCCAAGAAAGCCAAGCAAAACCTCTGGATCAGGATCGCGCACTTCCAGATCATCTAGCGTGAATGTCAGTGGCGTTGCACAATCAAGCTGTACAAGCTGTTTAGAGAGCCGGATTTGATCGGCATTGGTAATCAGGCTTTCGCGGCGCTTGGGCTGTTTGATTTCACCCGCCCGGTCGAGCAGGCTATCAAGGTCGCCATATTCATTGATCAAAAGGGCGGCAGTTTTTACCCCGATGCCCGGCGCGCCGGGGACATTGTCGACGCTATCGCCCGCCAAAGCCTGTACATCCACAACACTTTCCGGAAAGACACCGAATTTTTCATAGACCCCCTCGCGGTCAATACGGCGGTTTTTCATTGCATCATACATTTCAACGCCGCCGCCCACCAATTGCATCAGGTCTTTGTCAGAGCTGATGATGGTGACCCTGCCGCCTGCATCGCGTGCCTGCACCGCAAGCGTGGCGATGATGTCATCTGCCTCATAGCCTTCCATTTCTTCGCAGGCGATATTAAAGGCGCGGGTGGCATCGCGGGTAAGCGGCATCTGCGGGCGCAAATCCTCGGGCATTTCATCGCGGTTGGCTTTGTACTGATCATAAAGATCGTTGCGAAACGTGTGACTTCCCTTGTCAAAGATCACTGCTACATGGGTCGGCGCATCGGGCCCGGTATTGGCTTCCACATAGCGCTGCAGCATATTGCAAAAGCCACTGACAGCCCCGATCGGAAGCCCGTCAGATTTGCGGGTCAGCGGCGGCAATGCGTGATAAGCGCGAAAGATAAATGCCAAGCCGTCGATCAAGTGCAGGTGGTGACCTTTGCCAAAATTCATTTCGCGGTGTCCTTGATCAAATTGCTACACCTGAATTTCTACATCAGCCTAAAGCGCTTGGCCATTGCCTTTGTGCAGCAAGCTGGCGCAAAATCGCTGGTTTGAACATGGGCAGAATTTTTAGGAGCTGGCCTCGGCTTTTTCGGCAAAATCGCGGTGCACCATTCTGCAATCGCAATATGGGCATTCAACCCATCCTTGGTCACTGGCGATTTGCAACCAAACACGGGGGTGCCCCAGCGCGCCCTCGCCGCCGTCACACGCCACACGATAGCTATCAACAATCTTGGTTTGAGGTGCCGGAGTTGTCATCGACCCATTCCCTTTTGGCTGTCTGTGCTTTACCTGTCTTATGAGCGATTAGCGAACAAGGGGCAAGAGCGTGTTACAGCAAACCGCTATCGAAATTCGGGGGGCGCACAAAACCTATGCCCAGCGCCGCGGCAACCAGACACGTCCGGCGCTTAGCGGCATTGATTTAACCATTCCCGCCGGTTCGGTTTTCGGGCTTTTGGGACCTAATGGTGCTGGCAAATCAACCTTGATCAATATTCTTGCAGGATTGGTCAACAAAAGCGCCGGATCAGTGAAAATTTGGGGATTTGATCAGGACAGCAATCCGCGTCAGGCCCGCGCCACCATCGGCGTGATGCCGCAAGAGCTTAACCTTGATCCGTTTTTTACGCCGCGCCGCGCGCTTGAAGTGCAAGCAGGCCTTTACGGGGTTCCGGCCAGTGAACGGCGCAGTGACGATATTTTGGAAATGGTGGGGCTGGGCGAGCAGGCCGAGGCCTATGCGCGCACTCTTTCTGGCGGCATGCGCCGCCGCCTGCTGCTGGCCAAAGCATTGGTGCACACTCCGCCGATTTTGGTGCTTGATGAGCCCACAGCCGGGGTAGACATCGAATTGCGCCAAATGCTGTGGCAAAACGTTCGCCGGCTGAACCGCGATCATGGGATGACGATTATTTTGACCACGCATTACCTCGAAGAAGCCGAACAAATGTGCGACGAGATCGCAATCCTGAACAAAGGTCAGATCGTGGCGCAAGACAGCACGAAAAACCTGCTGGGGTATCTGGATGCAAAAACGCTTGTTATTCAGCCGATAAATCCCATTGGCGCGCTGCCCCAACACCGCGAT
>CABZJG010000037.1 GCA_902525995.1 Paracoccaceae bacterium
CTGCCAGTTTGAATGATCAGAAAGACGAAAGCACCATGGCAACCACCAATCCGCTCCAATTTATCCAGCAAGTCCGCTCGGAAGTCTCAAAAGTCGTCTGGCCGACGCGGCGTGAGGTTGTGCTCACAACAGTGATGGTCTTTATTTTTGCAGCTTTGGCAGCCGTGGTTTTCGCTCTGGTTGATTTGGCTATTCGTGGTGGTCTTCAAGCGCTCTTGTCCGCCATTAGCTAATTGTAATTCTGCAAATTTTCGCACACTTCGGGCTTGAATTTATTGGCTTTAAACTATAGCAGTGGCGTTATCTGTTCAAAATGGCGTGCGGCGATTCGTGTTGCGCGCCGCTTTTTTGTTCTAGAAAGCCAGATTTAACTGGCATCAACTAATTGAATTAGCGATATAAATCGCTTTTAAGCAAGGGTCCTGAGGCATATGGCAAAGCGGTGGTATTCGGTCAGTGTTCTTTCCAATTTTGAAAAGAAAATTGCCGAACAAATCAAAACTTCCGTTTTAGACTCCGGCCTTGAAGCCGAGATCGAGGAAGTTCTGGTTCCCACAGAGGAAGTAATTGAGGTTCGCCGTGGTAAAAAAGTCACGACCGAACGTCGGTTTATGCCGGGCTATGTGTTGGTGCGGATGGAGATGAGCGATCAAGGCTATCACCTGATCAATTCGATTAATCGCGTCACTGGATTTTTGGGGCCGCAAGGACGCCCGATGCCCATGCGTGATGCCGAAGTCAACGCCATTCTGAACCGCGTGCAAGAGGGTGAAGATGCGCCGCGCACGCTTATTCATTTCGATGTTGGCGAAAAGGTCAAAGTCAACGACGGACCATTTGAAGATTTCGATGCCATGGTGGAAGAGGTTGATGATGACAATCAACGTCTGAAAGTAACGGTGTCTATTTTTGGTCGGGAAACCCCGGTCGAGTTGGAATATACTCAGGTCACCAAACAGACCTGAGGTGCAAGCGTGGGAGGTACGGTGGCCGCGGCCATCACGCCGAACCACGACAACATCAAACCTCTCTGACGCGTCAGCGGGGTGTTGGGAAAAAGGAGAGGCCAAATGGCCAAGAAACTGGTTGGCACGCTAAAATTACAAGTGCCTGCGGGACAAGCAAATCCCTCCCCACCTGTGGGGCCTGCGTTGGGTCAACGCGGGATCAATATAATGGAATTCTGTAAAGCGTTTAACGCCAAAACAGCCGATATGGAGCCGGGCGCACCTTGCCCGACCGTGATCGAGTATTTCCAAGACAAGTCCTTTACCATGGATATCAAGACGCCGCCTGCGTCCTATTATCTGAAAAAGGCTGCTAAGTTAAAATCTGGTGCCAATACGCCGGGCCGCGAAACAGCGGGCAGCGTAACACCTGCGCAGGTCAAAGAAATCGCAGAAGCGAAAATGAAAGACCTGAACGCCAATGATATCGAAGGCGCTATGCAGATTATTCTGGGCTCTGCCCGTTCAATGGGCATCGAGGTGAGGTAAGATGGCAAAACTCGGAAAAAGAACCAAAGCCATTCGCGAAGCCACGGCTGGCAAAGAAAACCTATCCATCGAAGATGCTGTGAGCTTGGTGAAATCCAATGCGCAGGCAAAATTTGATGAAACCATCGAAATCGCCGTGAACTTGGGTGTTGATACCCGTCACGCCGATCAAATGGTGCGCGGTGTTGTCGGTCTGCCAAATGGCACCGGTAAAACCGTTCGCGTGGCCGTTTTTGCCCGCGACGCAAAAGCAGATGAGGCCAAAGCCGCCGGAGCAGATGTGGTTGGCGCAGAGGATCTGATGCAAACCGTTCAAGGTGGCACGATCGATTTCGATCGCTGCATTGCCACGCCTGATATGATGCCTGTCGTAGGACGGTTGGGCAAAGTGCTGGGCCCGCGCAACCTGATGCCGAACCCTAAAGTTGGAACGGTCACCATGGATGTGGCGGAGGCTGTTAAGGCTGCCAAAGGCGGTGAGGTCCAGTTCAAGGCAGAAAAAGGCGGCGTTGTGCATGCCGGTGTTGGTAAAGCGTCTTTCAATGAAGCGATGCTGGTGGAAAATGTCCGCGCATTTGTTCAGGCGGTGGCCAAAGCAAAGCCATCCGGGGCAAAAGGCGCCTACATGAAAAAGATTGCTCTGAGCTCAACCATGGGTGCAGGCGTTACCATTGATGTTGGTAAAGCCTCTGAGCAATAAGAATTTATATCCCGCCGGGTCGTGATCTGGTGGGATATATTTAACAAAGCCCTCGGGCTTTGTTCTGTCCGAGACGGAGGGTTGGGCCTAGGCCTGCTAATTCCTTCCTGAGATGGGGAACGAGATAAAAGTTCACACCGCAGGCATGGACCTTCGGGTGATTTTGGCCTCGGGACCCTGAAGTTGGACCCGAACGCCGTCCTTCGGGGCGGCAAAACTGAGCCGGGGAGAAATCCCCAAATTTGGAGTGAAACTGTGGATAGAGCACAAAAAGAGAAAGTGGTTGAGGAACTCGGCCAGATCTTTGAAAGCTCTGGCGTCGTGGTGGTATCACACTACGCAGGCCTTACAGTTGCTGAAATGCAAGATCTGCGTGCCCGCGCCCGTGCGGGGGATTGCGCAGTTCGCGTTGCCAAAAACAGGCTCGCCAAAATCGCCCTTGAGGGAATGCCCTGCGCAAGCATTGCAGACCTTTTGTCGGGGATGACTGTCTTGACCTATTCCGAGGACCCTGTGGCAGCTGCCAAAGTGGCCGAGGATTTCGCCAAAGAGAATAAAAAGTTTGAAATTCTCGGCGGTGCAATGGGTGAGACGTCTTTGGATCGTGCCGGCGTGGAAGCCGTGTCGAAAATGCCATCTCGCGAAGAGCTTATTGCTTCTATCGTGGGCTGCATTGGCGCACCTGCTTCGAACATCGCTGGGGCAATTGGCGCACCTGCATCAAACATCGCGAGCGTTTTGTCGACAATCGAAGACAAAGCGGCGGCATAGCAACTTAAGATCTGCGTAGGGTGCAAAGCCCTGTCGTTGGAACACAAACTTAAACGGAAAGAGTCTAAAATGGCTGATCTGAAAAAACTGGCAGAAGAGATCGTTGGTCTGACCCTGCTTGAAGCACAAGAACTGAAAACTATTCTGAAAGACGAATACGGCATCGAGCCTGCTGCTGGTGGCGCTGTCATGATGGCAGGCCCTGCAGGCGGTGATGCCGGCGGCGCTGCTGGTGAGGAGCAAACCGAATTTGACGTGATCCTGAAATCAGCAGGCGCATCAAAGATCAACGTCATCAAAGAAGTCCGCGGCATCACAGGTCTTGGCCTGAAAGAGGCCAAAGATCTGGTCGAAGCTGGCGGCAAAGCCGTCAAAGAAGGCGTAGACAAAGCGGAAGCAGAAGAGATCAAAGGCAAGCTGGAAGCAGCTGGCGCAGAGGTCGAACTGAAGTAATCCACACCCAGGGCAACCTGGATGTATTCGGCTGAGAGCGGTCAAAATCGCTCTCAGCCATACCTGTCTTAAAAAGGACCGTTTATAACACGGAGTTTTTTCAGGCTAGGTTAAAAGATCGGGAGGCTTTCATTGGGAAGAGAGCCAAGAATTGATCGAACCGAGCAGTCTCTTATGGGCGTGCCACCGGGACCCGACGGTTGGCGCATCCGGTGAGAAAATTGAAAGGTGATATCGACCATGGCTCAAAGCTACATTGGCCAAAAACGTCTTCGCAAGTATTACGGTAAAATCCGTGAAGTTCTGGAAATGCCGAACCTGATTGAGGTTCAAAAATCTTCCTATGATTTATTTTTGAAGTCTGGTGATCAGCCAGAACCTTTGGACGGAGAAGGCATCAAAGGTGTTTTCCAGTCTGTATTTCCGATTAAGGATTTCAATGAAACATCCGTGCTGGAATTCGTCAGCTATGATTTGGAAAAGCCCAAATACGATGTAGAAGAATGTCAGCAACGCGACATGACCTATAGCGCGCCGCTAAAAGTGACACTGCGCTTGATTGTATTTGATGTCGACGAAGATACCGGCGCCAAATCGGTCAAAGATATCAAAGAACAGGACGTCTTTATGGGGGATATGCCCCTAATGACACCAAACGGGACATTCGTGGTCAATGGCACAGAGCGGGTTATCGTTTCCCAGATGCACCGCTCACCCGGGGTGTTTTTCGACCATGACAAAGGCAAAACGCACAGCTCGGGTAAACTGCTGTTTGCCTGCCGTATTATTCCCTATCGCGGGTCGTGGCTGGATTTTGAATTTGACGCCAAGGATATAGTGTTTGCCCGCATCGACCGGCGCCGCAAACTGCCCGTAACCACGCTTCTTTATGCGCTGGGCTTGGATCAAGAAGGCATTATGGATGCCTATTATGATACGGTTAATTATAAGCTGTCCGAAGGCAAAGGCTGGGTTACAAAGTTCTTCCCAGAGCGGGTGCGCGGTACCCGCCCTCTTTATGATCTGGTGGATGCAGCTTCGGGTGAGGTTATTGGCGAGACGGGTAAAAAAGTAACCCCTCGGGCGGTCAAAAAATTAATCGACGAAGGCAAGGTGACCGAACTGTTGCTTCCGTTTGAGCAGATTGTCGGCAAGTTTGTTGCGCAGGATATCATCAACGAAGAAAACGGCGCAATCTATGTCGAAGCCGGCGATGAATTGACGCTGGAATATGACAAAGAGGATGAAATCACTGGTGGATCACTCAAAGAGCTGATCGATGCAGGCTTTACCGATATTCCTGTACTGGACATCGACAATATCAACGTTGGCCCCTATATGCGCAACACCATGGCGCAAGATAAAAACATGAGCCGCGAAACCGCGCTTATGGATATCTATCGCGTCATGCGGCCAGGCGAGCCCCCGACCGTTGAGGCAGCTTCTGCATTGTTCGATACCCTGTTCTTCGACAGCGAACGCTATGATCTTTCTGCTGTTGGCCGGGTCAAAATGAATATGCGTCTGGCATTGGATGCCGAAGATACCCAACGCACCTTGCGCAAAGAAGACATCGTTGCCTGTATCAAAGCACTGGTCGAATTGCGCGATGGCAAAGGCGATGTGGACGATATTGACCACCTTGGAAATCGCCGCGTGCGCTCGGTTGGTGAGTTGATGGAAAACCAGTACCGCGTCGGTTTGTTGCGCATGGAGCGCGCGATCAAAGAACGCATGTCATCGGTCGAGATCGACACGGTGATGCCGCAGGATTTGATCAATGCAAAACCTGCCGCTGCAGCGGTGCGTGAATTTTTTGGCTCAAGCCAGCTTTCACAGTTTATGGACCAGACGAACCCATTGTCTGAAGTGACGCATAAACGCCGCCTCTCGGCGCTTGGGCCAGGCGGGCTTACCCGTGAACGTGCCGGCTTTGAGGTGCGTGACGTGCATGCCACCCACTATGGCCGCATGTGTCCGATTGAAACACCGGAAGGTCCAAACATTGGCCTGATCAACTCGCTTGCAACCTTTGCGCGGGTGAACAAATATGGCTTTATCGAAACCCCTTACCGCGTGGTCAAAGATGCACAGGTCACTGACGAAGTGCATTATATGTCGGCGACCGAAGAAATGCGGCACACTGTGGCGCAGGCGAACGCAAACTTGGATGACCAAGGGCGCTTCCAAAATGAATTGGTGAGCACCCGTCAAGCGGGGGACTACACACTCGCACCACGCGAAAGCGTTGATCTGATCGATGTGAGCCCCAAACAGTTGGTATCGGTTGCGGCGTCGCTTATTCCGTTTTTGGAAAATGACGATGCGAACCGTGCGTTGATGGGATCAAACATGCAGCGTCAGGCTGTGCCGTTGCTGCGTGCAGAGGCCCCATTGGTGGGCACAGGCATCGAGGAAGTCGTTGCGCGGGATTCTGGCGCGGCGATTATGGCCAAACGCGCCGGCGTGGTCGATCAGGTGGATGCCCAGCGGATCGTGATCCGGGCAACGGCTGATCTTGAAATGGGCGATGCTGGCGTTGACATTTACCGGATGCGTAAGTTCCAGCGCAGCAACCAAAACACCTGTATCAACCAACGACCATTGGTCAAAGTTGGTCAAAAGGTTACCAAAGGCGAAGTGATTGCCGATGGTCCGTCTACGGATCTTGGTGAATTGGCGCTTGGCAAAAACGTTGTCGTCGCCTTTATGCCTTGGAATGGCTATAACTACGAGGACTCGATCCTGATCTCAGAGCGTGTCGCACGCGATGATGTCTTTACTTCGGTGCATATCGAAGAATTTGAGGTCGCCGCGCGGGATACCAAGCTAGGCCCAGAAGAGATCACTCGCGATATTCCGAATGTCGGCGAGGAGGCCTTGCGCAACCTCGACGAGGCCGGAATAGTTTACATCGGCGCAGATGTAGAACCAGGCGATATTCTGGTGGGTAAAATCACCCCCAAAGGTGAAAGCCCGATGACCCCAGAAGAGAAACTTCTACGGGCGATTTTTGGCGAAAAAGCGTCAGATGTGCGCGATACATCTTTGCGTGTGAAGCCCGGGGATTTTGGAACCGTTGTTGAGGTGCGTGTGTTCAACCGCCACGGCGTTGAAAAAGACGAGCGCGCTTTGCAGATTGAACGCGAAGAGGTCGAAAGCCTTGCGCGGGACCGCGATGATGAGCTTGCGATCCTTGACCGTAACATTTATGCGCGCCTGAAAGCGCGTATTATGGGCAAAGTAGCGGTCAAAGGCCCCAAAGGTGTCAAGTCAAACGCGGTTATCGACGAAGAGCTGCTTGAAACCTTAACCCGTGGCCAATGGTGGCAACTGGCGCTGGCTGAAGAGCAGGACGCCCAAGAGGTCGAAGCGCTGCACGAGCAATATGAGGCTCAAAAACGCACCTTGGATGCCCGCTTCGAGGACAAAGTCGAAAAAGTCCGCCGCGGCGATGATTTGCCGCCCGGTGTGATGAAGATGGTCAAAGTCTTTATCGCGGTGAAGCGTAAGTTGCAGCCCGGTGATAAAATGGCCGGCCGTCACGGTAACAAAGGTGTGATTTCAAAAGTGGTTCCAATGGAAGATATGCCGTTCTTGGCAGATGGAACACCTGTTGATTTCTGTCTGAACCCACTGGGCGTCCCATCACGGATGAACGTGGGTCAGATTTTGGAAACCCATATGGGCTGGGCTGCGCGTTCGCTCGGGCTTCAGATTGATGACGCTTTGCAGGACTATCGCCGCTCTGGCGATCTGACACCTGTGCGCGAAGCCATGAAACTGGCCTATGGCGAAGATGTATATGCCGAAGGCATTGGCAGCATGAGCGAAGATGAGCTGATTGAAGCGGCTGGAAATGTATCGCGCGGCGTGCCGATCGCAACACCTGTGTTTGACGGTGCCAAAGAGGGCGATGTCAATGACGCTTTGGTGCGTGCAGGCTTTGACCAGTCTGGTCAGTCGATATTGTTTGACGGGCGTACCGGTGAGCAGTTTAGCCGTCCGGTCACCGTGGGCATCAAATATCTGCTGAAACTTCATCACCTTGTTGACGATAAAATCCATGCCCGTTCAACTGGACCATACAGCCTTGTCACCCAGCAACCACTGGGCGGTAAAGCACAATTTGGTGGTCAGCGCTTCGGTGAAATGGAGGTCTGGGCACTGGAGGCATATGGCGCAGCTTACACGCTGCAAGAAATGCTGACGGTCAAATCTGACGATGTTGCCGGTCGGACCAAGGTCTATGAATCAATCGTTAAAGGCGAAGATAACTTTGAAGCGGGCGTGCCCGAAAGCTTTAATGTGCTTGTCAAAGAAGTCCGCGGCCTTGGCCTAAATATGGAACTCCTGGACGCGGAGGAAGGGGAATAAGGCGCGCGCTTTATTCTCCCACCCCTTCGTCCCTAATTTGAGGAAATCAAAATGAACCAGGAACTGACAAACAACCCATTTAACCCATTGACCTCCCCCAAGGTGTTTGACGAGATCAAAGTATCGCTCGCCAGCCCCGAGCGGATTTTGTCGTGGTCATTCGGTGAAATTAAAAAACCAGAAACCATCAACTACCGCACATTCAAGCCAGAACGCGACGGTCTGTTCTGTGCTCGGATTTTTGGCCCGACCAAAGACTACGAATGTCTTTGCGGCAAATATAAGCGGATGAAATATCGCGGTGTTGTCTGCGAAAAATGCGGCGTTGAAGTAACTTTGCAAAAAGTCCGCCGTGAGCGGATGGGCCACATTGAGCTGGCCTCGCCAGTTGCGCATATCTGGTTTCTAAAATCACTGCCATCGCGCATTAGTCTTATGCTTGATATGACCCTGCGCGATCTTGAGCGGGTGCTCTATTTTGAAAACTATGTGGTGATCGAGCCCGGTCTGACCGATCTGACCTATGGCCAGATGATGACCGAAGAAGAGTATATGGATGCCCAAGATACCTTTGGCATGGATGCCTTTACCGCCAATATCGGTGCGGAAGCCATTCGCGAAATGCTCGCGGCTATTGATCTTGAAACCGAAGCAGAACAGCTGCGCGCGGATCTCAAAGAGGCCACTGGCGAGCTAAAGCCCAAGAAAATCATCAAACGGCTTAAAGTGGTGGAAAGCTTTTTGGAATCTGGCAACCGTCCAGAGTGGATGATCTTGACCGTTGTTCCGGTTATTCCGCCAGAATTGCGTCCCTTGGTTCCTCTGGATGGTGGCCGCTTTGCGACCTCGGATCTAAACGATCTTTACCGCCGTGTGATCAACCGTAACAACCGCCTGAAGCGTCTGATTGAATTGCGTGCGCCTGATATTATCGTGCGCAACGAAAAGCGGATGTTGCAGGAATCTGTTGATGCATTGTTTGACAATGGCCGCCGCGGCCGGGTGATTACAGGCGCCAATAAGCGTCCGCTGAAGTCTTTGTCAGATATGCTCAAAGGCAAACAGGGCCGTTTCCGTCAGAACTTGCTTGGTAAGCGGGTGGATTTCTCGGGTCGTTCGGTGATTGTGACCGGCCCGGAATTAAAGCTGCATCAATGCGGTCTGCCCAAGAAAATGGCGCTAGAGCTGTTCAAGCCGTTTATCTACAGCCGACTTGAGGCAAAAGGTCTATCAAGCACGGTCAAGCAGGCCAAGAAGCTAGTGGAAAAAGAACGCCCCGAGGTGTGGGATATCCTTGATGAGGTGATCCGCGAACATCCGGTGATGTTGAACCGCGCCCCGACCTTGCACCGCTTGGGCATTCAGGCGTTTGAACCTGTTCTGATCGAAGGCAAAGCGATTCAGTTGCATCCGCTTGTGTGTTCTGCGTTTAACGCGGACTTCGACGGTGACCAGATGGCCGTGCACGTACCGCTGAGCCTTGAGGCACAGCTGGAAGCCCGGGTGTTGATGATGTCGACAAACAACGTTTTGTCGCCCGCCAACGGCGCGCCGATCATTGTGCCGTCTCAGGATATGATCCTTGGCCTCTATTACACCACGATTATGCGCGAAGGCATGAAGGGCGAAGGCATGGTCTTTTCCTCAATCGAAGAAGTGCAATACGCTTTGGATACGGATGTGGTGCATTTGCACGCAAAAATTACCGCTCGTATTCCTCAGATTGACGAACATGGCATCGAAGTGAGCAAACGCTTTGAAACCACACCGGGCCGTGTGCGGTTAGGGTCTTTGCTGCCCAAAAATGCCAAGGCACCTTTTGATCTTGTGAACGACCTGATGCGGAAGAAAGATGTACAGCGCGTCATTGACACTGTTTATCGTTATTGTGGTCAAAAAGAATCCGTCATTTTCTGTGACCAAATCATGACCATGGGTTTTCAAGAAGCCTTCAAGGCGGGGATTTCCTTTGGTAAGGACGACATGGTTATCCCAGATGCCAAATGGCCCATCGTCGATGACACCCGCGGTCAGGTCAAAGACTTTGAGCAGCAATATATGGATGGTTTGATCACCCAAGGCGAAAAGTACAACAAGGTGGTCGATGCTTGGTCAAAATGTAACGACAAAGTCACCGATGCCATGATGAACACAATTTCGGCCTCTTCTCAGGATGAAAGTGGCGCCGATATTGAACCCAATAGTGTCTATATGATGGCGCACTCTGGTGCGCGTGGATCGGTAACCCAAATGAAGCAGCTTGGCGGGATGCGCGGGTTGATGGCAAAGCCGAACGGCGACATTATCGAAACACCGATTGTGTCCAACTTTAAAGAAGGCCTAACGGTTCTTGAATACTTCAACTCGACCCACGGTGCGCGTAAAGGTCTTTCCGATACGGCGCTTAAAACAGCGAACTCAGGATATCTGACACGCCGTTTGGTGGATGTGGCACAGGATTGCATTGTTAGAATGCGCGATTGTGGTACCGAAAATTCCATCACTGCAGAAACCGCCGTGAATGATGGTGAGGTGGTCAGTTCACTTGCCGAGCGCGTGCTTGGCCGGGTGGCAGCCGAGGATATCCTCAAGCCGGGAACCGACGAAGTGATTGCTGCCAAAGGCACCTTGATTGACGAACTGATTGCAGATGCAATTGATGAAGCCGGACTTCAGTCTGCACGTATTCGCAGCCCATTGACCTGTGAAGCCGAAGAAGGCGTGTGTTCAATGTGCTATGGTCGCGACCTGGCACGTGGTACGATTGTCAATGTCGGTGAAGCGGTGGGTATTATCGCAGCGCAGTCCATTGGCGAGCCTGGCACGCAGCTGACCATGCGAACATTCCACATCGGTGGGGTGGCGCAAGGTGGCCAGCAATCGTTCCTTGAAGCCAGCCAAGATGGTGTCATTGCCTTTGAAAATGCGCAAACGCTGAAAAATGCTAATGGTGAGACACTGGTGATGGGACGCAACATGAAGCTGTTGATCCTTGATGAGCAAGGCGAAGAACGTGCCAGCCACAAATTAGGCTACGGCAGTAAATTGTTTGTCAAAGCCAAGGGCAAAGTCAGCCGCGGTGACAAGCTGTTTGAATGGGATCCTTATACCCTGCCGATCATCGCAGAAAAAGCGGGCATGGCCAAACATGTGGATCTGTTCAACGGTGTTGCCGTGCGCGAAGAAACCGACGATGCCACCGGGATGACACAGAAAATCGTCACCGACTGGCGTGCAGCACCAAAAGGCAACGAGCTTAAGCCCGAGATCATTCTAAGCGATGAAAACGGCGAGCCGGTGCGCAATGATGCGGGTAATCCGATCACCTATCCGATGTCTGTAGATGCGATTTTATCCGTTAAGGATGGACAGCAGATTGCAGCCGGTGACGTGGTCGCGCGTATTCCGCGCGAGGGGGCAAAAACCAAGGACATCACCGGTGGTCTGCCGCGTGTTGCCGAATTGTTTGAAGCGCGCCGCCCGAAAGATCACGCCATTATTGCCGAAACAGACGGCTATGTGCGCTTTGGTCGGGATTACAAAAACAAGCGGCGGATCAGCATTGAGCCAACCGACGAAAGTCTCGATCTGGTCGAATATATGGTGCCAAAAGGTAAACACATTCCGGTTGTCGAAGGTGACTTTGTACAAAAGGGTGACTTTATCATGGATGGTAACCCTGCACCGCATGATATCCTTGCAATTATGGGGATTGAGGCGCTGGCCAACTATATGATCGACGAAGTGCAGGACGTCTACCGTTTGCAGGGCGTTAAAATCAACGACAAGCATATCGAAGTGATCGTGCGCCAAATGCTTCAGAAGTGGGAAATTTCAGACAGTGGTGATACCACTTTGCTGAAAGGTGAACATGTCGATAAGGCAGAGTTCGATGCGGCCAACGAAAAAGCATTGTCCAAGGGCGGCCGCCCTGCGCAAGGTGAGCCGATCTTGTTGGGAATCACCAAAGCATCCTTGCAAACACGCTCGTTTATCTCAGCGGCGTCGTTCCAGGAAACCACGCGTGTTCTGACCGAGGCATCTGTTCAGGGCAAAAAGGACAAGCTGGTTGGGCTTAAGGAAAATGTCATTGTTGGGCGCTTGATCCCGGCGGGCACCGGCGGGGCGACACAGCGCGTTCGGCGGATTGCTTCTGAGCGCGATAATGTCGTGCTGCAGGCGCGTCAAGAAGAGGCACAAGCCGCCGCTGCATTGGCTGCACCGCAGGAAGATATCTTCAAGCCTGCCGATGACGGCGACAGCAATCTTGCTGATATGCCAGAAATGGACTAAGAAATTTAAAAGA
>CABZJG010000038.1 GCA_902525995.1 Paracoccaceae bacterium
TATTAACCGATCCCAACGCGCATCTATACGGCCCAATTCTTGGAACAAATGAATTGCGCAGCGCCTTAGCAGATCATTGGAGCAAAGCATATTCGGGCTCTGTGGCGGCCCAAAACGTTGCCATTACGTCTGGCTGCAACCAAGCTTTCTGTGCTGTTATGTGTGCTATTGCGGACCAAGGTGATGAAATAATTCTGCCCGCGCCTTGGTACTTTAATCACAAGATGTGGTTGGACATGAATGGGGTGATCACACGGCCCTTAGTAACGGGAAGTGATCTACTGCCAGACCCTCAAGATGCCGCTGCAATGATAACACAAAGAACCAGAGCTATTGTTTTGCTCACCCCAAATAATCCTGCGGGAATCGAATACCCAGACGCGCTTTTAAATGAGTTTTATGAACTCGCAAAATCGCGTAAAATCGCTTTAATTTTGGACGAAACATATAAAGATTTCAGAAGTCAAAGCAGCCCTGCTCATTCTTTGCTCGCCGATCCTGATTGGGAAGATACTCTTATACAACTATATTCCTTTTCAAAGTCTTATCGTTTGACAGGGCACAGAGTTGGAGCGGTGATTGGATCACCCGAGTTACTGGCAGAAATAGAAAAATTTCTTAATTCTGTAACAATTTGCGCCTCTTTGGTGGGACAATATGCGGCTTTGTGGGGTTTGAATAATCTTTCAGAGTGGGTGGCTCATCAGCGTGAAACTGTGCTTGAGCGGCAAGTTTTTATCCAAAATTCATTTAATATTCTATCTGACAAAGGTTGGAAACTTTTGGGATGCGGGGCGTATTTTGCATATGTGCAACATCCTTTCGCTTTGCCCTCCCTTGATGTAGCTCAAAAACTCGTTGAACAGTCGGCTGTATTGGCTTTGCCAGGAGAAATGTTTGCGCCCCCTGAAATGCCATCGTCAAAACAACATTTGCGTTTGGCTTTTGCCAATGTAGATGTGCACAAATTAAAATCTTACTGGAAAGATTAGCAAATATTCGCTTCCAGCTTGCTCCTTAAGCTCTAGGCGCGTAGAGAGAGCAGTAACAAAAAGTAAGGACCAAGAGGGCACTATGGCGTCGCGCACACAATCGCTGTCGAAAACATTTGTTTGGATTTTGCTGGCACTACTCATTGTTGGTTTGGCAGGCTTTGGTGCCACAAACCTAGGCGGAACAATTCGAAGCATCGGCCAAGTTGGAACACGTGATATCCCAGTTGATGAATATGCACTGGCACTGCAAAGTGATATTCGCGCAACGTCTGGTCAATTTGGGCAACAACTGACGTTCCAACAAGCCGAGCTTTTTGGAATACCCCAGCAAACCTTGAGCCGGATATTAAGTGAGAAAGCGTTAGATCATGAATCTGATACTTTAGGGCTTTCGGTTGGCGATGAAGCTGTGCGAGATCGCCTAATGAATATCCGAGGCTTTCAAGGAATAGATGGTTCGTTTGATCGAGACACTTATGCTTATGCTTTGAGCAATGCAGGCCTAAGCGAAGCAGTCTTTGAGAATCAATTGCGCGATGAAACCACACGAACTCTGTTGCAAGCGGCAATCTTGTCCGGAAATACAATGTCCACTGCATATTCAGACCGATTGATTTCCCACTTATTGGAGCAGCGTAGTGGGCTTTTGGTACAGTTGACGGAAAATGACTTATCAACTCCACTTCCTGCGGCCACATCAGATCAGCTTGAAACGTACTACACTGAAAATATCGATCAATTTTCGCTTCCTGAGAGCAAATCAATAACGTTTGTTTCCTTGACGCCAGACATGGTCAAAGATCAAATCGATGTTGAAGAAAGCGCCTTGCAGTCTTTGTATCAAAAAAATCAAGGTGTTTATTTTACTCCAGAGCAAAGGGCTGTTGAGCGCTTGGTTTTTCTTGATCAAGCCGAAGCACAGTCAAGCATTGAGCAACTTCAATCAGGTTCCATTTCTTTCGAAGAATTGGTCACCAACCGCGGCCTAAGTTTAGCTGATATCGATTTGGGTAAAGTGACTTTAGAAGATCTCGAAGAATCTGGTAAACTTGTGTTTAAGGCGTCCGTCGGAGATGTAGTTGGACCGTTTGAAACATCTTTAGGGCCAGCGCTTTTTCGCATAACAGGGCAAGACAAAGAAGAAACCATAAGTTTTGAAGACGCGCGCGATGACTTGTTTGACGAGCTTGCCTCGGACCAAGCACGCCGTCTTATCGAAATTCAAGCCAGTACTATAGATGATCTCTTGGCTGCCGGAGCCACTCTTGAAGAGATCATAGAGGAAAGCGACGCAGAGTTAGGGACTATTCGTTTTTATTCGGGAGTAAACTCTGGAATAGCGGCCTATTCTGAATTTCAGCGAGCAGCAAGAGAATTAAGCGAAAGTGATTTCCCAAGTGTTATCCAGTTATCCGATGGCGGAATTGTAGCCTTGCGCTTAGAGGAAGTTCTTCCAGCTAGCCCTGAACCTTTTGAGGATGTCCGAGCGTCAGTCCAAGAAAATTGGAGAAATGATAAGCTAATGCAAGCGCTTCGCGCAGAAGCAGACGAGAAGATTTCGAACGTCGACGCAAATAACACTTTGGCAAGTTTAGATCTGGGTCATACTACCTTTGAAAATCTAACCAGAGACCAAGCCATCGACGGCGCCCCTCCTGCAGTTTTAGCTCAGGCCTTTCAATTAGAGGTCAAGGGCGCAACCGCAATTGATGGAGACTTGTCTGTGTACCTTGTTCAAGTTCTTGATATTAATGAAGCTGATGCGACAACTGAGCAAGCTGCGACTTTGCAGAGCCAGATCGCTTCCCAGTTAACATCCAGTCTGTCCCAAGACTTAATCGAGTCTTATTTGTCAGGAATACAGAAGCGAGCTGAAATTTCTCTCAATCAACAGGCCATTAATGCGGTCCATGCCAACTTCCAATAGGCCCGAGAATGCCAATCATTCCCGAATTTGAAGATTTCACCACGCACTATAATGCTGGAAAAAATCAGGTAATTTATACGCGCTTGGCTGCGGATCTTGATACGCCGGTATCTTTGATGATGAAGCTGACGGGTGGCCAAAAGGACTCTTTCGTTCTTGAATCGGTCACGGGCGGCGAAGTTCGCGGGCGCTATTCCATTGTTGGCATGAAACCTGACCTGATTTGGAAATGTGAAGGCAAGAAGAGTTATTTAAACCGTGACGCTCGGTTTGATCAGGATGGTTATATTCTGCAATCAAAACCACCACTGTCAGCACTTCGGGAACTTCTAAAAGAAAGCCATATAGATTTACCAGCTGATCTTCCACAGTCGTCGGCAGGCCTTTTTGGATATCTTGGGTATGACATGATACGTCTTGTCGAGCACTTGCCCAACATCAATCCTGATCCCATAGGCTTGCCAGATTCAATTTTCCTTAGACCAACGGTTATCGCCGTTTTGGATGGGGTTAAAGGTGAAGTGATTTTGGTGGCGCCGGTCTGGCACAACTCTTCTGTTTCGCCAAAAGCGGCCTATGCACAGGCTGCAGAACGCATTATGGATGCAGTTCGTGACCTGGAACGGCCAGTTCCGGATCCACGCCGGTTGGGCGCACCGGATGAAGCGGCCTCATTGAAATCAAATTTCTCCAAACAGGACTATATCGAAGCGGTAGAAAAAGCGAAAAGCTACATTCAAGCTGGTGATATTTTTCAGGTTGTTCCGGCACAACGCTGGACCCAAGATTTCACCCTGCCACCATTTTCTCTTTATCGGTCGCTCAGGCAAACCAACCCCTCACCGTTTATGTTTTATTTTGATTTGGGGGGGTTTCAGGTGATTGGAGCCAGTCCTGAAATACTTGTGAGAGTTTTTGGAAATCAGGTCACAATTCGCCCGATTGCAGGCACAAGACCCCGCGGCGAGACGTTAGAAGAAGACAATCAGAATGAACGCGATCTTTTGGCCGATAAAAAAGAGTTGGCTGAACATTTGATGTTATTGGACTTGGGTCGGAATGACGTGGGACGGGTTGCCAAAATTGGAACTGTGCGCCCAACAGAAGAGTTTATCATCGAGCGTTACAGCCACGTTATGCATATTGTGTCCAATGTTGTTGGTGAATTAAACGAAGACCAAGATGCTCTGTCGGCCTTTTTCGCTGGTATGCCTGCTGGAACGGTCTCTGGCGCCCCAAAGGTGCGTGCTATGGAAATCATTGACGAATTAGAGCCAGAAAAACGTGGTATCTATGGTGGCGGCGTTGGATATTTTAGCGCGGGTGGCGACATGGATATGTGTATTGCCCTGCGGACAGCTATTCTTTCTGAGCAGAAATTATACATTCAAGCTGGTGGCGGCGTAGTCTACGACAGTGATCCTGAAGCCGAATATATGGAAACAGTACATAAATCGAATGCGATAAAACGAGCAGCTGCGAATGCAGGGATGTTCGCAAGCAACACTGGTGGTAATTCGTAAATTTTAGAGCCCAAGAGTCAATGCCTGCGATAAAGGCGCTATGGTGACACTTTGTGAACGGTTTTGCAGGCTCCAAAGCAAAAGCGCGCCAAGTGTTTCAGGATGCAGACTGGCGGTCACCACGATCGCGCTGTCTTTGCCTTCCTGTCGTGCACGAAAGGCAGCCCCATCTAAAAAACGCCGAAAGGTTCGAGAATCACCAGTAAGTTCAATCAAATCTCGATATATGGTACGAACTGGTACACCAAGAGCTTTGGCCTCTCGGACGATTGTGTTTAGGCCTTTTTCATGCACCAATAGCCCATGTCCAGACCGGCTAAGAATAGAAGCAGTTTGCTCGCTTCTTGAGCGAGTTTTTTGCAAATTTCCGGGCGAGCCCTCGATAACTGCAATAGTTTTGTCGAGCCGGTTCAAGCCGGAAACCAAAGTATCATTAATCTCCTGCTCTGAAGCGGAATTTGGATAATCCACTATTGCCGCAACTTCAAAACCATTTGACCGATACAGGTTCATCAATTTTTCACCTTCAAAATTGGCAACGTCGATCCCTAAGCTTAGGGGGAAAGGAATGTCTTTCAGGGCTTGGATATCAACTTGGCTTTGTTCATCCACAACAAGAACAATTGAAAGAATTGGCTTGTCTTCCTGCGCCACCTTTGACGCGGCGAAGGCCTCAATCGGTCGGGATATATTGGGCTCTGATGATTGGAAAGCAGGTTCAGTCTTTTGAGGGTTAAGCTCTTGCTCTATAAGGATCGTTTCTGGTTCTAGACCTTGTGCCTTAGCATCATTTTTTAAAGGATCGCGATCCAGTATCGGAATTGACGCAGCTTCTTGGTCTAAAGAGTTGATTGTTGCATTCTGACTTGTCTCAATACTTTTATCCGCGTTGATTGCGGTTGGTGTATTGCGACTTTCTTTGGTTAGTGCAGTTGTATTTTCTCCTGCGCCAAAGCCATCAGCCGAAACATCTTGCCCAATATTACTTGGCTTAATATCGGTATCTTGAACAGCTGGCCCGATATCAAAAGCCTGCGGAGCACTGGGCATAAATGAATTTGGAGCCTTGCCCTGCACTGCAGGTGTATTTATTTTCTCGTCTGGACCTTTATGGAGTAAAGCCAGTTGCGACGTTTCACCCAAGGATATGACGGGTTGTTGCATTTGAGGACCTGCCGTATCCTGAGAAGGTACTTGCATTGCCGTTGGCATCTGTGGAGCAACAGAGAGATTCAGGTTGGCAAATCCTGTATGTTCATCCGTTTCTTTTAGACCGCTAAAATCAACATCGTTCACCTCATCACGACGCGTTTCAGAAACTGGGTTAAGCAGTGCAGATTTGGGCAAAGTGCTTGCTGTATCAGTATTCATCATTACGGAAAAATCAGCATCTGGCAGTTGTGGACTGACTTGAAGCTCCAACTCCGAAAACTTTGCCGCGCCCATGGTTAGATCAGAGGGAAGCTCAACAACCGGGTTGATTTCTTCCAATTTAGCGTCAGGCTCATCCGAAGCGGCAATGTTTTCATCAGCAAGATTAGGGCCCGTGGGATCTAAAGACACTTCTATTTCTGGGCTTGGCAGTTTTGTCTTTATTTGCTGCTCTAAAAAAATTTCTTCTTTTGGTAGCGACGAAGGCGTTTCAGAAAAAATTGTATCGGCACCTTCAGCACGAGGCGCAGCTGGTTTTTGCATACTGCGGGAAGCAAAATTAGGCTTTTCCGCTAAAGATGGAGAGCGCTGGATCGACATTTCAGAGCCGGTTGAAGATGCATTTGACAGACCTGAAATACTATTTGCATCCGCAGTTGGCACCTTTGCAGATGAGCCAATTGTTCTATCTACCCCCGAAGCCTGATCCGGCTCTGTGAGTTCAGACTTTACAACTTTTGCCCTATTCGCAATCGAAATTTCTTTTGGGCTTCTAGCCGCTTTATCCTCTCTGGACTGGTTGAATTCAGATCCTGCGGGGACTTCCAGCGAAATCGTTTCGGGTGACTTTTCCAGTGTCATGCTTTGATATGCGACAACACACAAAAGGCAGAAAACGGCTGCCAATACTCCCCATATCAATCCACCTGCAAATCCGCGTCCCACACCATACCCTTTTTTCAATAGTGCGCTCTTTTATTCTTGTTTTAGGCGTCTAATGCCCAGCCACCTCTTGACGCTAGGGGCGAAGCCTGAACATGTATTACGCGACCAAAGAGCTTGGGGCTAGCCCTGAATGAAACTAAAACGAAAGAAAGATGATGCTGCTGCTTATCGATAACTATGACAGCTTTACCTATAATTTGGTCCATTATTTGGGCGAAATCGGTCACGAGGTCAACGTTCGACGCAATGATGCAATAGATGTTCAAGAGGCATTGGAGTTAAAGCCTAAGGGTATTATTTTATCCCCCGGCCCTTGCGATCCGGATCAAGCTGGCATTTGTCTCTCTTTAACCGCTGCTGCTGCAGAAAAGGAAATCCCTCTGTTTGGTGTTTGTCTTGGGCACCAAACAATTGGTCAGGCTTTTGGGGGTGACATCATAAGATGCCATGAGATCGTCCACGGTAAACTTGGAACGATTCATCACAACAACATAGGTGTTTTTGAAAACCTGCCCTCTCCATTTAAGGCTACGCGGTATCATTCACTCGTTGTAGATTTCAAAACCTTGCCAGATTGCCTTGAAATATCAGCCGAGTTGGAAGACGGTACAATAATGGGAGTTAAGCATAAAAACCTGCCAATTGAAGGCGTCCAATTTCACCCTGAGTCGATCGCTGCAGAACATGGTCATGCCTTGCTCAGAAACTTTACGAATTTATTAAAGGTGACGGCATGAGTGACCAGCTAAAACCTCTGATTTCAGCAGCTGCCGATCAACCACTGAGTTTAGCGCAAGCTCAAACTGCCTTTGGCATTCTCTTCGAGGGCGCTGCAACCCCTGCCCAAATTGGCGGGTTTTTAATGGCGCTTCGAACCCGGGGGGAAACCGTGGATGAATTTGCCGCGGCCGCCTCTGTTATGCGCGAAAAATGTAAAAAGGTTATCGCACCAGAAGGCGCAATGGACATTGTTGGCACAGGAGGAGATGGCAAAGGAACACTGAATATTTCCACCGCAACCGCCTTTGTCGTGGCAGGCGCTGGCGTGATTGTTGCAAAACACGGGAATCGAAACCTATCTTCCAAATCGGGCGCCGCAGATGCCCTTGGCGGTATGGGCGTAAACGTGATGATCCAGGCGCCTAAGGTCGAAGAAGCGCTGCGAAATGTTGGCATATGTTTCATGATGGCACCAATGCATCACCCAGCAATGGCTCGTGTCGGTCCAGTTCGCGCCGAGCTTGGTGCGCGCACGATCTTCAATATTTTGGGGCCACTTACCAATCCTGCTGGAGTGAAATTTCAACTCACTGGCGCCTATTCGCGTGACTTAATTCGGCCGATGGCCCTTACGCTTGGGCAATTGGGATCAAAAAGGGCCTGGTTGGTGCATGGCAGTGACGGCACTGACGAGCTGGCTATTTCAGGGATCAGTTGGGTCTCGCAGCTGAATGAAAATGGAACAGTTGACGACTTTGAGACCCACCCAGAGGAATTTGGGCTTCCAGAGCATAACTTTGAGGACATTCTAGGGGGCAGCCCTGCGGAAAATGCAAAGGCGTTTAAAGCATTACTGGATGGCGAAATTTCCGCGTATAGAGATGCCGTGTTGCTCAACTCTGCAGCGGCTTTGCTAGTGGCGGGCATGACCACAGACAAAAAGCAAGCCGTAGAGTTGGCGCGCGAAAGTATCGATAGCAAATCGGCTAAGCAAAAGATAGAAATGCTTGCGCGTGTGACTTCGGAGGCACAATGACAGAAACAGTTCTCGACCGTATCAAGGCCTATAAACTTGAAAAAATAAAGGCAGAAAAGCAAACAAAACCTTTAGCTTTAGTAGAAGAAGAGGCCAAAGCCGCAGAGCCGCCAAGAGGATTCTATACGAGCCTTCGGACCGCCACGACCAAGGGCTACGGACTTATTGCCGAGATCAAAAAAGCCTCGCCATCAAAAGGCCTTATCCGCCATGACTTTGATCCGGCCGCTTTGGCAAAAGCCTATCAAGCCGGAGGCGCAACATGTTTGTCAGTCTTAACGGATACGCCAAGCTTCCAAGGCGCAAAAGAATTTCTACCCTTGGCGCGCAATTCAACATCCCTTCCGGTGCTGCGCAAAGACTTTATGTATGACACCTATCAAGTGGCCGAAGCACGGGCTTTAGGGGCAGATTGTATTTTAATTATTATGTCCTCAGTTTCTGATGGTCAGGCCTTGGAACTGGAAAGTGCGGCAAATGCCTGGGGTATGGATGCTTTGATCGAAGTACATGACCGGCAGGAATTAGACCGAGCACTTAATTTAAAATCTCCGATGATAGGCATAAACAACCGTAATTTAAAAACTTTTGAAACATCTCTGGACGTTACCCGCACATTGTCCCAGATCATTCCCGACGATCGTTTGTTGGTATCTGAATCAGGGTTAAACACTTCCGATGATCTTGCAGATATGACCTCATTTGGGGCGCGCACATTTTTAATTGGCGAAAGTCTTATGCGGCAAGAGGATGTGACTTTGGCAACGAAAAAGCTGTTGTCAAACCCAGTGATGGAGAAAGCGTAATGTCTGGTTTGTCGCATTTCGACAAAGATGGTAACGCGCATATGGTTGATGTTTCAAAAAAAGACCATTCTGAACGTGTAGCGATCGCAGTTGGTTGCATTAAGATGCGGCAGCAAGCTTATGAAATTATTTCCAAAGGCGATGCAAAAAAAGGGGATGTCATCGGTATTGCGCGCTTGGCTGGGATCATGGGCGCAAAAAAAACGCCAGACCTAATTCCACTATGCCACCCCCTATTCTTAAGTAAAATTTCGGTTGATTTATCCTTGGATCCCGATCTGCCCGGTGTTCAAATTCAAGCAAAAGTTAAGTCAAGCGGACAAACCGGCGTCGAAATGGAAGCTCTAACAGCCGTAAGTGTTGCAGGTTTAACAGTGTATGACATGATGAAAGCCGTGGATAAGACGATGGAAATTGGGGCCATTCGGCTAAAATTTAAAGACGGTGGCAAATCTGGTCGTTTTGAAGCGTCATGATTTCGGTCGCAGAAGCTCTTGAGCATCTTTTTGACCTGGTGGTGCCAACGGACATTGAAACGGTTCCCCTAGATCAGGCCTGCGGTCGAGTATTGGCTAAATCTGTTGCTGCTCATCGAGATCAACCACCTTTTGCGGCCTCTACCATGGATGGCTATGCGGTTTCTGAACAAGTGATTTCCATTGGTTCGGAGTTAAAAATAATTGGGGAATCTGCTGCTGGACATAGATTTAATGGGACTGTTCACGCCGGACAAGCTGTACGTATTTTTACGGGGGCGCCGATTCCCAAAAATGCAAACCGTGTTATCATTCAGGAAAATGTAAAGCGAAGTGGTGATAAAATTATCATTCATAGCGATGAATACACGTCAGATTATATTCGCGTTTCTGGGGCTGATTTTAAGTCAGAGGATGAAGTTCTACCGCCAAAGCTCTTAACCGCATCAGATATTGCTCTTTTGGCAGCCATGAATGCGCCGCAGTTATCTGTACATAAAAAACCAGTGATTGTTTTGATTTCAACCGGTGATGAACTGGTCATGCCGGGACAAAACCCCAGTGAGGATCAAATTATTGCCTCAAATACCTTTGGCCTAGCCGCTCTACTTCGCGCAAGCGGGGCTGTGCCAAGGATATTGCCGATCGCAAAAGATAACAGGCCGTCTTTGCAAACAGCATTGCAACTTGCCAAAGATGCTGACCTCATTGTGACGATAGGAGGGGCCTCAGTAGGTGATCATGATCTGGTTGCAAAAGCCGCGACAGACATAGGGTTTAAACAAGATTTTTATAAGGTTGCGATGCGTCCAGGAAAACCACTTATGGCGGGGCGCTTGGGCAATGTTGCAATGATTGGTTTGCCGGGAAACCCTTTATCAGCCATGGTATGCGGCCATATATTTTTGATCCCTATGGTGCAGGCAATGCAGGGATTGGCGCCACTTCAAAGGCAACGCTTTACAGCCAAACTGGCCCATGATCTGGCTGAAAATGGCCCCAGAGAACATTATATGCGCGCCACTTTGCGCGCTGATGGCTTGCACGTTGAAAAACGTCAGGACAGTGCGCTTTTAACTGTTTTGTCACGGTCCAATGCCTTGGCAATTCGCCCCCCTCATGCGCCTTTTGCAGCCAGTGGTTCTAGTATTGAATATATCTCTATTTGATGGAATTCAGCCCAAAGGTTGACACAAACCAAGAACACTTATAGAACAAATGAAAAATATCTAGGCAGGAGGCACCCTATGCTGACCCGAAAACAACTGGATTTATTGAGCTTTATCAATGCAAGACTGCAAAAAGACGGTGTTCCACCCTCTTTTGATGAAATGAAGGAAGCCTTGGATTTACGTTCAAAATCGGGCATCCACCGTTTGATCACCGCATTGGAAGAGCGCGGTTTTATAAGGCGGCTCGCCCATCGTGCCCGGGCGATAGAGGTTGTTAAACTTCCAGAAACCCTTGGAGGCGAAGCAACAGGGTTTCAGCCCCAAGTAATATCAGGCGGCAAACCAGATGAACGACCCACTAAGGCCACACCGGTAGAGGTCATCCATGCGCTGGAACTGCCTGTGATGGGCCGCATTGCAGCAGGCGTTCCGATTGAAGCTATTTCCCAAGTAAGCCACAATGTTGCTGTTCCAGGTCAAATGCTTCGCGGTGGGGGCGATCACTATGCTTTAGAGGTTAAAGGCGACTCGATGATTGATGCCGGGATTAACGACGGCGATGTGGTTGTTATTCGCGAAACGAAGACGGCAATTAATGGCGATATAGTGGTTGCACTCGTCGAAGACCAAGAAGCAACCCTAAAGCGGTTTTTCCACCGCGGTGAAGCCATTGCGCTTGAAGCGGCTAACCCTGCGTATGAAACGCGAATTTTGCCACAGGAAAAGGTCAAGGTCCAAGGGCGACTTGTTGGATTAATCCGCACTTATTGATTTAGGGCCTAGCCGTTAAATCGTCTCCACCGAGGCGGCGACCATAAGCGTGTCTTCTGTTTATTAAGTGTCACGCTTGCTTTTTCAATTTTTCCGCTTGCGTCCTGCCAGATCGCTAAGGATCCAGTTTGTTCCAGGTCTTTAAGATTGTAAATTATGCAATTCCCTATGATATTTTGAGGGACAATAGAAATATGAATTTCGTTTGATTTACAGTGAACGGTTTTAGCCGCAGTCCGTTTTGACCAATGGTGGAAAACAAATGGTGACCTTTGATTTTTCCAGCGCTCATGCGCGCCACTTTGTTTTATTTTGTCGCCATCATTTTCAAGCCAAATTCGAGCAACAAACCCAGCACCTTTAGGCTTGCTCATAGCCCTACCCTCAGAGGTCATGACACCC
>CABZJG010000039.1 GCA_902525995.1 Paracoccaceae bacterium
TAGTGCTATTTAGGCTTGCATTTTGGGAAAAGTCTGTTTCGATAGTCGAATGTTCGTAATCCGAATGTTTACCGCTGATTAGCGGACTGTTCTCAACTAATACGATCGAAGGCAAATGGGGAAAATGATAACTTATGTTTGATGTTTTGCCTGATGATAAAACCGCAAGGAGGTTTAAATGAAAATCAAATCACTTATGATGGGGGCCGTTGCTGCCTGTGCTTTTGCACCCGCCAGCTTCGCTGAGCGTGGCTCAGATGGCAACGTCAGTATTATTTACTGGCAAGCACCCTCGATATTGAACCCGTATCTGTCCGGGGGCACAAAGGACATCGAATCATCTAGCCTGGTCATCGAGCCTTTGGGCCGTTTTGACGAAACAGGCGCGATGGTCGCATTTTTGGCAGAGGAAATTCCAACCGTTGCCAATGGTGGTGTGAGCGAAGATTTAACGTCGATCACTTGGACGCTCAAAAGCGGCCTGGTCTGGTCTGACGGATCAGCGGTCACTGCAGCGGATGTTAAATTTACGGCTGACTACTGTATGCACCCAGAAGGCGGCTGTGCGCAGTTGGCGAAATTTGACGGTGTGACATCGGTAGATGTGGTTGACGATTTGACTGTTAAAGTTTCCTTCAACCAGCCTAAGCCTAATCCTTATGGGCCTTTCGTCGGCGGTCAGACCCCGATTATCCAGAAAGCCCAGTTTGAAAACTGTTTGGGTGCGGCAGCGCCAAACTGTACAGATCAAAACTTCGGTCCAATTGGTACCGGTCCATTTGTCGTTACAGAATTCCGTCCAAATGACGTTATTCAAATGAAAGCCAACGACAACTACCGTGATGCAAGCAAGCCTGCATTTGCAACGCTGACATTTAAAGGTGGCGGCGACGCTATGGCTGCTGGCCGTGCGGTGATGGAAACAGGCGAATTTGATTATGCTTGGAACCTGCAACTTGCGCCGGACGTGATCGCAAAAATGAAAGAAGGCGGTAAAGGTACACCGATTTCAGGATTTGGTGCTCTTGTCGAGCGTCTTGAAATGAACATGACGAACCCATCGCCTGATCTTGATGCAGATACGCGCTCTACACGCAAAGCGCCGCACCCGTTCCTCAGCGATATCAACGTACGTAAAGCGCTGTCTATGGCGATTGACCGTCCGTTGCTCGTTGAAATCGGTTATGGTCCTGCAGGCCGTCCAACCTGTGACCTAGTGCCTGCACCAGCCATTTATGCGACAGGTAACACTGATTGTTTGACACAAGATATCACAGGCGCAAACGCATTGCTCGATGAAGCAGGCTGGACGCGCGGCGGTGATGGCATTCGCGCCAAAGATGGTGTGCGTCTGTCCATTCTGTATCAAACATCAACCAACGCTGTGCGTCAGGATTTTCAAGCTCTTATCAAAGAGTGGTGGGGTCAAATCGGTGTTGAAACCGAATTGCGTAACCTGAACGCGTCTGTGTTCTTTGGTGGTGATCCAGGTTCGCCTGATACATCCCAGAAGTTCTATGCTGATGTGGAAATGTACGCCAACGTGTTTGACGGAACCGACCCACAAGCCTATCTGGCGGCCTATCGCTGCGGCAATGAGCCAAAGCCTGAAAGCCAGTGGCAAGGTGAAAACATCAACCGTTTCTGTGATCCTGAGTATGACAAAATGATTGATGAAATGGCGCGCACCAGCGACATTAACCGTCGTGGCGAACTGGGCCGCATGATGCAAAGCATGCTGACCAACCAGAGCTACACAATTGTTCCTCTTGTGGATCGTGGTCGTATCTCTGCGCATGCCAACTCGCTTGGCGGTGTGGTTCTGAACACCTTTGATTCAGAACTTTGGAACGTTGCGGACTGGTATCGCATCGACTAAAGACTAACGTTACTGGCTGCGCCCTTCATTTTGTCGGGCGCATCTTTCCTTTGAACTGAATTACTAAGGCGTCACTAAATGCTGACATTTACAATTCGTCGTCTGCTGATCTCGATCCCGACGCTTTTGTTCATCAGTTTGGTAATTTTTCTGCTTCTAAATCTTGCACCAAACGATCCGATGGCACAGGTGCCATTAACTGTGCCCCCAGAAGTCAAAGAAAAAATGCGCGAGGCTTTGGGCCTTGGCCAACCTATCTACATCCAATTTGCCAAATGGTTGATGCAGTTTTTCTGGATCGAACCGCAGGTGTTGATAGATCATATTTTTGGAACAACATTTTCTGAGGGTGATCTGCGCGTGATCAGCTGGCAAACCCGTAGCCCGGTCATGGACATAGTCATCCAGAGAATTCCGCAAACTCTCTGGGTGGTTGGAATGTCTTATGTGGTGGGCATTTTGATCGCGTTACCAATCGGTATTTATTCTGCCTATCGGCATTATTCGGTTTTTGATCAGGCCGGAACTTTTGTGACAATGATTGGCTATTCCATCCCGCCATTTTTCACAGGTCCCTTGGTTATCGTGATTTTTGCGGTGCAGCTTGGATGGTTGCCATCAACCTACGACACTTTGCACCAAGTGATCGATTGGGACACGTTTGTTGTGCAATTAAAGCAGATGATTTTGCCGGTGATGGTGCTTGCACTGCAAACCACAGCCCAAATCAGCCGCTATATGCGTGCCTCGATGCTAGATAACCTTAATCAGGACTATGTTCGAACTGCCCGGGCCAAGGGCCTTAGCGAGTGGACAGTGGTGATGGTGCATGTGCTGCGCAATTCAATGATCCCTGTTGTGACAGTTATTGCGCTCAATCTGCCGGCTATCTTTGGCGGCGCAATCATTACGGAGCAAATTTTCAAAGTGAACGGTATCGGTCAGCAGCTTATCGGAGCAATTTATGCCAATGATCTGCCAACGGTTCAGACCCTGACCTTTATGTTCGCCTTCCTGATTGTGTTCTTTAACCTAATCGCAGATATTTTATACGGGCTTTTGGATCCGAGGATACGCTATGACTAACACTGCCGAGCCACTTCCTCAGCAACCCGCACGCAGCAAGTGGCGTGATGTCTGGGACCAATTCAAAAAGCACAAAGGTGCCCTAGTTGGCGGTATAATCTTTTTCACAATTGTTATGCTGGTCATGGTCGGTCCTTTTGTATGGCCATTTGAGGCCAATGAAGTGAACATCCGGTTGCGGAACCAAGGACCAAGTTGGACCCATCCGTTTGGCACTGATCAATTGGGGCGTGATACCTTTGCTCGGATGATTGCCGGAGGTCGAACGTCAATCACCGTTGGCATTGCTGCGATGGCGCTTTCACTGACACTTGGCACTTTGATCGGGGTGGCGGCCGGATACTATCGCCGTCTGGACGGTGTTTTGATGCGCTTTACCGATCTGTTTCTGTCCTTGCCCATCTTGCCGGTTCTGTTGGTGATGATGCTTTTATTCCGTGAGCCGCTGAGTGAAGCGTACGGTCCTGAAAGCGGCATGTTCGTTTTGATCGTGGTCTCTATCGGGATCACCAGTTGGATGCCAACAGCACGTATTGTGCGCGGTGATGTGATGGCATTGAAAGAGCGCGAGTTTGTGCTTGCAGCCCGTTCAATTGGAACCACGGACCGTAAGATTATAATGCGCCACATATTGCCCAATGTTCTGTCGCCAATATTGGTCTCTGCGACCTTGGGCATTGCCAATGCGATCATCACTGAAAGCGCCCTGTCGTTCTTGGGTCTTGGATTCCCACCTGATTTCCCAACTTGGGGCCGTTTGCTCAATGATGCGGCTCTGGCATTATCGAAGCGGTGGCCGAATTGCGCATGGCAGGCTTGATGGACGACAGCGGTTTGCTGGGCTCGGCCGACGCGACAGGCACGCATCGGATGATCCCGGATGGGCGCACCCATAGCTATGTTGTTCATGATGCAAGCGCGACCGGCGGACCCGTCATCTCAGTAACCCAGGGCGACATCCGCGCCATCCAACTGGCCAAATCGGCGCTTTATGCTGGCGCGCGGCTATTGATGGATAAAATGGGCGTCGATAAAGTTGACCGGGTGGTGTTGGCGGGTGCGTTTGGCGCGCATATTTCCAGCAAACACGCGATGGTTTTAGGCATGATCCCGGATGTGCCTTTGGACAAGGTTTTTTCTGCAGGCAATGCCGCTGGAACCGGCGCACGGATTGCGCTTTGCAATAAAAAGGCCCGCACTGATATCGAACGCATTGTGCGCGAGATCGTGAAGGTTGAAACCGCTATCGAGCCGAAATTTCAAGAGCACTTTGTAGCGGCCAATGCGATCCCGCATAAAACCGATACGTTTGAGGAACTAGCTAAAATTGTAAGCCTTCCGGCGGTCTCGTTCAACACAGGGGCCGACAGCGGCAAGGGCGGGCGCAGACGGCGGCGGCGGGACTAAAGACGGCCGCTGCTACAGAAGCTCTTTGCGTAAAACCTCTGCATAGGCGCGGTAGGTCGCTTGCTTTTCCGGATCAAACCTGTCCCAGGTTCGATAGATATTCCCCAAGCGAGGATTGCCCCGAAGCTTGTCTGAATTTCGATCCAGAAAGTCCCAGTAAAATGTATTGAACGGACAGGACCCCGGTCCAGTTTTTTCTTTGACATTATAATGACAAGACGCACAGTAGTCGGACATCTTATTGATGTAATTGCCGCTGGATGCATAGGGTTTAGAGGCCAACACACCACCATCTGCAAACTGGCTCATTCCCATTGTGTTTGGAAGCTCAATCCATTCAATGGCATCGGCGTAGACGGCCAAATACCACTCATGCACCTGAACCGGATCAATGCCTGCGATCAAAGCAAAGTTTCCGGTCACCATGAGCCTCTGGATGTGATGCGCATAGGCAGTTTCTTGGGTCTGGGTCACGGCTTGCCGCACACATTCCATTTTGGTTTCACCCGTCCAGAAAAAGGACGGCAGATTATGATGAGCGTCTAAAAAGTTTTCGGATTTAAATTCCGGCATGCGCAACCAGTAAATGCCCCGCATATATTCGCGCCACCCCAACACTTGGCGCAAATATCCTTCGACCGAATTCAAAGGCGCTGTGCCGTCAAAATAGGCTTGTACAATTTGGCCGCACACCTCATCTGGTTCTAACAGCCCCGTGTTGAGATAAAGCGAGATCAACGAGTGATATAGGTAGTTTTCATCGCGCAGCATCGCATCTTGGTAGGTTCCGAAATCAGTAAGGGAATACCGGATAAAATGCTCAAGAGCTTGCCGAGCCTGAGCGCGCGTCACCGCAAATTCAAACGGCTCTAAGTCACCAAAATGATCTGAGAAATGCCTATCAACATAGGACAGCACGGCTTTGGTTTCGGCATCAGGAACGAATGTAAGCGGGCCGGGAAACCTCAGCCCTTTGGGCGCTTTTTTCCGGTTGTCATGATCAAAATTCCACTGCCCGCCTACCGGGTCTTCCCCCTCCATTAAGTAGCCAGTTTTTCTGCGCATGATCCGATAGAAGTTTTCCATTCTAAGCTGCCGCCTGCCCTGCGCCCATTCTGCAAATTCTGAACGGCTGCAGATAAAACGATCATCCTGTCGTACTTCAAAAGGGACTGCCAGCGTGCTTGAAAGCTCAGCGTATATTTCTGCTATGCGCCATTCGCCCGGCTCGATGCCCACCACTACATCTGGGCGGCATTCGGCAATTCTGGTTTGTATTTCTTCCCGCAAATTACCCTTATTGTCCGCAGCATCAATTTTTCTGTATAAAACCGTCCAGCCATCCGCACGAAGTTCATCTGCGAAGTGCCGCATAGCTGCAAAGTGATACGCGATCTTTTTTTTATGATGTGCAACATAGGTGGCTTCACTGACCACCTCTGCCATCATAATGTGATCCGCTTTACGATCCGCAAAGCGCAGAAGTGAGGGGGAAAGTTGATCCCCCAGCAAGACGATTAATCGCGTGTGCACGGTACAGCCGCCTGAACTGATTTACTGGAGAGCTTTTCCAATCGCTTTTCGCAACGCTTTGGTTTCATCACAATCAGAGCCACAATACTGCATGAGCTTGGACAAGTTCGCTTGCGCCTTCTTGATTTGGCCAAGTTCAAGGAAAAGCTCGCCTTGATACTCCAGCGCCCCTAGATGACGCGGATTTAGCGCCAAAGCCTGCTTATAGTGTTGCGCAGCTATTTCAAATTTACCCTGTTTGCGGGCGCTGAAGCCAAGAAGGTTCTGCCGATCATCCTCTAGCGCTCCACTGGTGTATTTTAGTTTTTGATAGGCATCAGCATATTTTTTTTGCTGCAGCAATTGGTTTGCGGCCTGCAGGACACCCAGCGTGGGCGTGGAGTAATCTGAGCTTCCAACTGCGCCAGCAGGCGTGACAAGCCAGAGCATCGCTATCGCGGTCCAAATAACTTTCAACATGATCACCTCGTCAGAAAATATTCCTTAGGACTGGTGAGATAATTTTAGCGACCCGAAGGTCAAGGCCACCGCCCCTGAGTTGGACAAAAATGGAGTTTATTTAAGTCTTTAACATTTGTTTTCAGCAAGCAATCCATGACAAATCACAGGTTATTGCCGATGTTCCATTATTATTTAAAGCCATAAGAAATTTTTATAAATATATGAATTTAATAAAACGTTATGTTTTTAAGGCAGATTATATATATTCAAAATTATTGAAATAAAATAAAATGGGAGATAAATATGTCTGAAAATTTTGTCACAGTAACCGCAGCAAACTGTCCAGCAGAAAATCGTTCTGCAGCGCTTGAGTAAATGGCAAGAGTTGCCGAAGATGCAAAATCAGCCGGAGCCAGCCGCGTCACGTACGGCGCCACCCTAAGCGGGCTCAATCCCGGCGCTTTGGTTTTTATTCAGTTTTTTGATAGCCTGTCGGGTTTTCAAAACGTCATGGGAGCGTTTGCAAATTCCTCAGCTTATGCCGGCATCTTAAACCTTGGGGTCGAGGTTTATTTGCGAAACATAGCTAAATTAAGCGATGTTGCCTATACGCCTATCTTGGACCCAAGGCCAAATTATCTGGTGATGACCAAAGGTAAATCTGCCACCTCGAACTCGGAATTGACATCCTTAATGCAAGATTGCACCGGTGTTTTTGCAGAGAACGGTGCTCAGACTTTTCGCTTTGGCCAGATTTTGACAGGTGACAATCCCGGCCAGTATCTGTTGGGAATTACCTATCCGTCGATGGAGGCCATTCAAAAAGCCTATGATGCGCTGCCCTCAAATCCGGCAGTGCAAAGGGTCTATTCCGCAATTGACGTCAATATGCGCTCAATAATTCAAATTCACGGAATGGCCTAGATCCAAATATGAGCGCCCATCAAGAGCCGCAAGTTCCTAATGGCTCTTGATGGGTCATTTACATCCAAGAATACCATCAAGCTGAAATGTGCCCACGGGGCGCTTTCAAAATGACAAAAAAGTCAATTTGAGGATATTTCATTACTTAATTTCATCAAACGGGATTGTTTCCCAAGGTTAAAATGTGATTTCATGCACAAAGTAACTTCAGAGGGTATTTTATGATCCGGGTAACAAGCACGACACTTTTCGCTTTTATCTGCTCTATGCAGATCGGCTTTGCCAATCAGACAGACGAGTTTGGCCAAGCTGACAAGGCCGAACAAATTCGGATTTGTCAGGATATGTATATGGCTTTCAGTTCAAAAGGCTCATTTTACAATATTCGCTCGGACGAGGCTTATGCTGAGCTATGGCAAGCCTTTGATGCACGTTCAAAGCATGGCTTTTTTTGCAAATTCAATGTCAAAAAAGTGCAATTTACTTTTCAGGCAGGCGGAAGCTGGCGTTACTTTCCGATCCTTGAGCCTGTTGAGTTCGAAGAAGCCATGAAGGACTTAAATCAGGTCACAAAAGTATCGCAAGGCCAATTACGGTAGGTCAAAAAAGCGAAGCTTAACCAATCTTTCTGGATTTGAAAAAAGCTTCGGGCAAGCCTTACGACTCGCCCATATCTCTTAGCGACCGCGAATACGGGGATCCATTGCATCGCGCAGACCATCCCCCAGGTAATTGATACTCAGCACGGTCAAAGAAATTGCCAAGCCGGGCCATAAGACACGTTCGGGATAAAGCTGCAGATAATTCACCGCATCATTGAGCAAACGGCCCCAAGTTGGGAAATCAGGTGGGAATCCAAGACCCAAGAACGACAGGGCGCTTTCAGTGATGATCGCATTGGCAATGCCCAAGGTCGCAGAGACCAATATTGGCGACAGAACATTGGGCAATATGTGGCGCATTATAATCTTACGGTCCGTGGTTCCAATTGAACGGGCTGCAAGCACAAACTCGCGCTCTTTCAATGCCATCACATCACCGCGCACAATACGTGCTGTTGGCATCCAACTGGTGATCCCGATAGAGACCACGATCAAAACGAACATGCCGCTTTCAGGACCGTACGCTTCACTCAGCGGCTCACGGAATAAAAGCATCATCACCAACAGAACCGGCAAGATGGGCAAGGACAGAAACAGATCGGTAAAGCGCATCAAAACACCGTCCAGACGGCGATAGTATCCGGCCGCCACCCCGATCAAAGTGCCAAGTGTCAGTGAAAGCGCCATCGCAGCAATGCCAACGGTGATTGACGTTCGACCTCCGGCAATCATCCGAGCAAAGGTATCACGCCCCAATTGATCAGTGCCAAACGGATGGGTCCAACTTGGTCCTTGGTTCCGCAACCGGATGTTCACTTCATTGGCCTCAAATGGCCATACAAAAGGACCGACCATGACCAGCATAACAATTGTGAAAAAGATTATACCGCCAACTAGGGCACCTTTGTGCTTTTTGAATTGGTCCCAGACATCACGCCACTTGCTGCGTGCGGGTTGCTGAGGAAGTGGCTCGGCAGTGTTAGTCATAGCGTATCCTCGGATCCAAAAGCCCGTATAAAATATCTGCGATTAGGTTAAAGAACACAATCAGGAAGGCGAACATAAAGGTCAGGGTCTGAACCGTTGGCAGATCATTGGCATAAATTGCTCCGATAAGCTGCTGACCGATACCGTTCACTTTGAAAATTTGCTCCGTAATGATTGCGCCGCCAAAGATAGCCGGCAGATTGAGCGCAATAACTGTCACAACAGGGATCATTGAATTGCGCAGCACATGCACCATCACCACTGTCCACTCGCTAAGGCCCTTGGCCCGGGCAGTTCGAACATAGTCCTGATTAAGGTTATCTAGCATCGAGGCACGCATATAGCGGCTGATTTGGGCTGTGGTTTGCAGTGCAAGCACCATCACCGGCAAAATCATCTGCTTTAATTGCACAACAAACGTGTCCCAATCGATCACTTGGTGCAAAGTGTCGTAGGTTGATGGCAACCATCCAAGCTGCACCGCAAAAATCACGATAACCAAGGGACCTGTGAAAAATGGCGGGATGGAATAGCCAATCATTGTCACAAAAGTTCCGGCCTGATCAAAAACCGAATAATGCCGATAGGCAGAATAAATACCGATTGGTAACGCGATCAAAATGCCCACCACATAAGACATTCCAACCACCCAGAGAGTTTGCGGAATTCTCTGGATGACTATGTCCATGACCGGGCTACGGGTTTGCCAGCTGATCACGCGCAGATCACCCTCAGAAAATGTTGTTCCAAAAATATGATCTATCAACACCTGCGGTTCGATCCAGAAAAACTGCATCAACCATTTGGCAAATTGGATGTAGATAGGTTGGCCAAGGCCCAAAGCCTCGCGCATTTTTTCTTTGACTTCTGGGGGCACAGTTAATGGCACCTGTGCCATCGGATCGTTTGGTGCAAGATTTAGAAGCAGAAAAATTACCAAACTGATGAACAAAAGCGTCGGGATCGAGATCAGCAGACGACGAATTGTAAATGTCAGCATTTAGTGACGCCTTAGTAATTCAGTTCAAAGGAAAGATGCGCCCGACAAAATGAAGGGCGCAGCCAGTAACGTTAGTCTTTAGTCGATGCGATACCAGTCCGCAACGTTCCAAAGTTCTGAATCAAAGGTGTTCAGAACCACACCGCCAAGCGAGTTGGCATGCGCAGAGATACGACCACGATCCACAAGAGGAACAATTGTGTAGCTCTGGTTGGTCAGCATGCTTTGCATCATGCGGCCCAGTTCGCCACGACGGTTAATGTCGCTGGTGCGCGCCATTTCATCAATCATTTTGTCATACTCAGGATCACAGAAACGGTTGATGTTTTCACCTTGCCACTGGCTTTCAGGCTTTGGCTCATTGCCGCAGCGATAGGCCGCCAGATAGGCTTGTGGGTCGGTTCCGTCAAACACGTTGGCGTACATTTCCACATCAGCATAGAACTTCTGGGATGTATCAGGCGAACCTGGATCACCACCAAAGAACACAGACGCGTTCAGGTTACGCAATTCGGTTTCAACACCGATTTGACCCCACCACTCTTTGATAAGAGCTTGAAAATCCTGACGCACAGCGTTGGTTGATGTTTGATACAGAATGGACAGACGCACACCATCTTTGGCGCGAATGCCATCACCGCCGCGCGTCCAGCCTGCTTCATCGAGCAATGCGTTTGCGCCTGTGATATCTTGTGTCAAACAATCAGTGTTACCTGTCGCATAAATGGCTGGTGCAGGCACTAGGTCACAGGTTGGACGGCCTGCAGGACCATAACCGATTTCAACGAGCAACGGACGGTCAATCGCCATAGACAGCGCTTTACGTACGTTGATATCGCTGAGGAACGGGTGCGGCGCTTTGCGTGTAGAGCGCGTATCTGCATCAAGATCAGGCGATGGGTTCGTCATGTTCATTTCAAGACGCTCGACAAGAGCACCAAATCCTGAAATCGGTGTACCTTTACCGCCTTCTTTCATTTTTGCGATCACGTCCGGCGCAAGTTGCAGGTTCCAAGCATAATCAAATTCGCCTGTTTCCATCACCGCACGGCCAGCAGCCATAGCGTCGCCGCCACCTTTAAATGTCAGCGTTGCAAATGCAGGCTTGCTTGCATCACGGTAGTTGTCGTTGGCTTTCATTTGAATAACGTCATTTGGACGGAATTCTGTAACGACAAATGGACCGGTACCAATTGGACCGAAGTTTTGATCTGTACAGTTTGGCGCTGCCGCACCCAAACAGTTTTCAAACTGGGCTTTCTGGATAATCGGGGTCTGACCGCCGACGAAAGGCCCATAAGGATTAGGCTTAGGCTGGTTGAAGGAAACTTTAACAGTCAAATCGTCAACCACATCTACCGATGTCACACCGTCAAATTTCGCCAACTGCGCACAGCCGCCTTCTGGGTGCATACAGTAGTCAGCCGTAAATTTAACATCCGCTGCAGTGACCGCTGATCCGTCAGACCAGACCAGGCCGCTTTTGAGCGTCCAAGTGATCGACGTTAAATCTTCGCTCACACCACCATTGGCAACGGTTGGAATTTCCTCTGCCAAAAATGCGACCATCGCGCCTGTTTCGTCAAAACGGCCCAAAGGCTCGATGACCAGGCTAGATGATTCGATGTCCTTTGTGCCCCCGGACAGATACGGGTTCAATATCGAGGGTGCTTGCCAGTAAATAATACTGACGTTGCCATCTGAGCCACGCTCAGCGAAGCTGGCGGGTGCAAAAGCACAGGCAGCAACGGCCCCCATCATAAGTGATTTGATTTTCATTTAAACCTCCTTGCGGTTTTATCATCAGGCAAAACATCAAACATAAGTTATCATTTTCCCCATTTGCCTTCGATCGTATTAGTTGAGAACAGTCCGCTAATCAGCGGTAAACATTCGGATTACGAACATTCGACTATCGAAACAGACTTTTCCCAAAATGCAAGCCTAAATAGCACTA
>CABZJG010000040.1 GCA_902525995.1 Paracoccaceae bacterium
TCATCACTGTTGATATCATTTTGACTGTTGTGACGGTTTCTTTAAACAGCATTATGCCGATAAATGTGGTCAAAACCACGCCCAAGCCAGCCCAGATTGCATAGGCAATAGAAAGCTCGATCCGCTTGGTTGCAAAGGTGATAAAAATGCCCGATGCACTATAAAATATATACATCAATGTGGACGGCAGCCATCGGGTAAACCCGACACAACGCTTCATACATGTGGTGGCAAGGACTTCGCTTAAAATTGCTGCGAACAGCAATATCCAGTAGAGATACATCCTCTTTTACTCCATGAAGAAACAGGCCATTAGAATGGTCTTCTAATGCGACTGTCCGCTGGCAGAATGCCAGAAGACCCTCTTCCTCCATCTTCAGGAATGTCTCGCCCCAAAGCCAGTTCAGTTTAGACAAAGCACGGCGCACGTAAAGAGGGAATTTTAATTATCTAATCCCCTATTACGGGCGCGCCATCCGCCGCGGCGCTTCGGAGCGCGGGCAGTTAAAAGCCCCTCGCGCAGGGTTTCGGTCATGGGATGATTTGGCGCGCCAGCCTCATACTGCAGCAAAAGCGCGCGGATCACACTTTGGGTATCGGCGAGCGTTTTGTGGTAGTTTTCTTGGATTTTAGCCCATTTGTGCATCGCCAAGACGCAGCTATGGAGCCGCATTTGTGTTGGTTTCGTTGTTTGGTCGGTCATGCAGGCCTCGGCGGGGGCTTGAGGGCACGGATGGCGGTAAGGATTTACCAGAAGACGTGGCCCGATACCGCCACCTCTGTCAGTTGGAAGGTAATCTTGAGCGCATGTCGCACAACCCTTGCTCCGATCTTTATGAGGCGGCTCTGGATACTTGTCAGGTTAACTCAAATGGAGTATTGAAATGACACCTTGGTCCATAACACTACAGTCATATAGATCAAATAAGGCGGTGAAAGGCTATGAACGGAGATTCCACGTTTACTGAACTACAAAAGCCATCAGTAGTTGTTGCGATAGGCGCCCTAGCTTTAATTGCTCTGCCTATTTGCATCTGGCTTGATCTAAAAAACTTGTCTGATCAAAACCTGACGAGACTGGCTGGTAACTCCGGAGCCATTATTTCTAATGTGCGTTCATACTATGCAAAGAACGTGGTCGGACGCGTCCTAAGCACCGAAGACAAAACAGTGCCGCTGCATAACTATCAGGACGTTGAGGGCGCTATACCAATTCCTGCAACGCTCTCTATTGAGCTTGGAGATGCAATCAAAGCAGCAGACGCAGGTGTCACCTATCGTTTTGTTTCTGATTTTCCATTTAAGAATAGATCAGCCCATGACCTAAGCCTATTTGAAAAGGAAGCTCTAAGTATTTTTCGCAATAAAGAAACTTCAGACCGCTTCTTGCTGCGGTCCCAAGGCGGGTTACTCGATCGTAAGATCACTCAAATTAGCCCGGTGGTAATGGCTCAGTCATGCGTGGGGTGCCATAATTCTCATCCAGAAAGCAACAAAAAGGATTGGAAAGTAGGAGATGTAAGAGGTTTGCAAGGCATTACGGTATCGCAGCCAATATCTTGGGATATTTTATCATTCAAATGGTTGCTGGGATACTTCGCTGTCGTAGGAAGCCTTGGCTTAATGTTCTCTGTGCACCAGTTTAGACTTGCTGGCAATTTTAGTAAGATGAACACAGAACTGGAAAAAAGTAATAAATTCCTGGCTGATGTTTCGCTCAAAATATCCAAATACTTGTCTCCGCAGGTGTACCGTCAAATATTCCTAGGAGAAAAAGACGCCTCTATTTCGACTGAACGGAAAATGCTTACAGTATTTTTCTCGGATATTTCTGATTTCACAGCCACAACCGAAATGCTTGAGCCTGAAGAATTAACGGCTCTCTTAAATGAATATTTCTCCGAGATGTCCACAATTGCCGTTGAATATGAAGCAACAATCGACAAATTCCTCGGGGATGGCATGGTTGCTTTCTTTGGGGACCCCGAAACAAAAGGGGTCAAAGAAGACGCAGAAGCGTGTGTACGCATGGCTATGGCTATGCAAAACCGGCTTTTGAAAATGGAAGAAAGATCTTTGGAAAAGGGTCTAAAAAAGCCGTTCAAAGTCAGGATGGGCATAAATACAGGCTACTGTAACGTCGGGAATTTTGGCTCTGATGATCGTATGGATTACACGATTATTGGTCGCGAAGTAAATCTTGCCGCGCGGCTGGAAAGTATCGCTGATCCAGGTGGAATTGTCTTAAGTACAGAGACCTATCGGTTGGTTCAGGATATCGTTGAAGTTGAGCAAATGGATGCGGTTTTGTTGAAAGGCTTCTCGACAAGTAATAAGCCATATCGGATGACTTTATAGAAACCTAGATGTTGACCTTGTCATGACCAAGCGCCCGCAGGTTAAAGTTCAATAGTTGCGGCAAGCTCAGCCAAAAACCACTTGAACCTAGAAACTGAAATTTCTCATAGTTTTCTTGCGCTAGGCGTTTAGCTCCCAGCGCGCAATATTTGGGGTGAGTTTAGGCACTCTTGCTGCTGCTTTCTAGGCACTATGAGTTGCGGGGCCTTATCATTTCGTCAGCAGACAAAAATATAGAAAATTCGTCCCGAACTTTCGGATCTGCCGCACCAAAATAGTTGGGAAAATGAGCATTTAGAATCTCATCCGAACTTTTGCGTGCACGTTCTAGAAGGTAAGTCTTGCCTTCTTTTTCCCAAGTATCGGACCGCTCTCTATCCAAAAGCTGCGGATAGACAAATTCGGTTGTCATGTAATTCAATGTGTGCGGATTGCCCAAAAAATGGCCCGGGTCGATGGCGCATTGGTGGATTACATCAATGGCCATGGTTTCATCACTGACTTCAATTCCGCGCAAGGACCGTAAAATCATTCCACCGGCTTCATTGTCGATTACCATGCTTTCAAAACTACAACCCATCAAACTTCCGATCATGCCTCCAAATTCACATAGCCGGTTTGCCCCAGCGTGGGCAGCAAGCGTAAAAGTTAGCGCCTTTTCCAGCCCATACTGGGCATCCGGAATTTTTGCATCGGTCATGCCAGCACCTACAGATGTTGGAAGACCATAGTAATTGCCCATTTGAATCGCGGCCGCTCCAATTAGCGCCTGTTCACCGCCGCCGCCGGTAAAAGACCCGCTGCGCAGGTCCGTGATAAAGGGCCAAGCGGCAAAACAAATAGGACAGCCCGGTGAGATTAGATTGACGATGGCCACACAGGCCAATGTTTCCGCAACCGTTTGGACCAGCGTACCCGCCAAAGTGGCAGGCGCGGTCGCACCGGCTTGTGGCGGCACTGCCAAATCAACAGTTAAACCTAGTTTGGCGGTATCGATCATGATTTCCATATTCTCGCGTCCGATCCGAAGTGGCGAGACAATGGGGCATCCTCCAAAGATTACCGAGGGCTTTTTCATAAAACTGCCTTCGCCGCCCGATGCATGATCAAACATACGAATTGCAGGGGCTATGTGGCTGCGATTGCGAAAGGTTATGCAGGCTGGTTTCTGACTGCCTGCGAGGATCGCATAGACCGTGTTCATATCATGCTCAAAATCGTCAGCGACATCCGTAGCCAAAACCGTATCGCCCAGCATATGGATGTTATCCAACCGGTCAACCAGTCGGGTAAAGTCATAAATATCGCGTAGATCTGACGGACGATAAGACTTGTTTTTGGCATCAAATGTCGTGACTGCCGTGCCTGAATTGGCAAAATAGACGCTTTCGGCAGTGCAATGCATATCATCTTTGCCTGCCCTTTCACCCCGCGCATGGACATAGAATTCTTTGGCAGCCCCTGTAAGAATGTCATCCATCAAAGCCCTCGGAAAACACAGCCGATTATGGGCGTTTAAAAATGCCCCCTTGGGTAGGACGAGGTCCAAGAGCTCTTCAAAATGGTCCGCTAGGCCAGTTTTTTCCAAAACCGTCAATGCAGCTTGATTGATATTTTCCATATCTGTTTGTGAAAGCGGACGGTAGCGGCCACCGCTTAGCCCGCCGTGCACGGCTTCATTTCCAGTCGTGGCTTGCTGCGCCGCTATGCGAGACGCTCGCCCTCCGCCAGCACGGCGCCGAGGCTTTGAAGTTGGATCAACCATGCGCAATTGTCCTAAGTGTGAATTGAATTCGACCAAATATACGGAAAACTAAGGGAAAGCCAAGATTATGAAACTCGGAGCAGCTGGTTGATTTTGGATTGCTTTCAAACTTGTAAAGAAAACATGACAAATTGGATACTCGAGGCACAATAAACGGTCTGAATTCTAGCCCTTCAGGTTCTATAATGCTGATATCTAACTTTCACTGCTCTCACCGGTACATAGCAGTATCCAAATAAAACACAGCATAAGGACCTAAATGAAACCTGCTGTTCATTGAATTGAGAACGCGTATACTTCGGCCGACTGCAGAGTTTGATCAGCGAGGAATGTAATGCCTAATAATAGTACCTCAATCCCTTTTATCGATGTAAGCTCTCTTGCTGAGCAAAGCCCGTCCTCAGCGCTTTATTCTTCATTCTATGATGCCTATCACAGTTTGGGTTTTGGTTACATTGTGAACCACGGTATTGATCCGGTGCTGGTTGACTGCGTTTTTGAGGCATCGCGCAGGTTTCATGCTCTGCCCTTACAAGAAAAGATGAAAATTGCGCTGGACCATAAACATCGGGGCTATATCGCCATTGATACCTCTACAGACGTAAATTCTAAGCTGGCCGAAGTTAGAAAACCCAATCAATCCGCAAGCTTTATGATGATGCGCGAAGACCGTGAAGAACAGGCTGATGTGTATCTTTCTGGTCCCAACCAATGGCCGAAAATTGAGGGTTTTCGTCCCATTCTCGAGAAATTCAACACAGAACTTTCGCACCTTGCCAAAAAGCTAATGCGCGTTGCACTGGTGTCTGCAGGCGTACAGGACCTGTCTGTTATGGAAAAATTCGACGAACCCACCACTTGGTTGCGTTTATTGCATTATCCGCCTCTTCCCAAAAACAGCCCCACAGACCTATATGGCTCTGCGCCGCACACAGATTTCGGATGCCTTACGATCCTGGTCCAAGATGATATCGGTGGATTACAGGTCCAATCGCCTGATGGCCATTGGTTGGATGTCCCGAAATTGGAAAATAGCTTCGTTGTGAATGTTGGGGACATGCTTCACCGCATGACAAACGGGCTTTTGCGCTCAACCCCACATCGTGTCATCAACCGGTCAGGTCGCGAAAGATACTCCTGCCCTTTTTTTTATGACCCACATGTCAGCCTAAATGTGGCGCCATTAAAGGGCACTGGGAAGCCAAAATTTAATACCCTGAACTTTGGAGACTTTTTACGCAGTGAACTTGGCGCGTCTTATGAAAAACACAAAGGTGCAGAAGATTTCGATATTGCTAATGCTGCCAAATAGGAAGCAAATCAATTCATCCAAACCTCTACCTACCTTTTGGGATCACATGCTTCAATTTCAACCTGTTGAACCGATGGGACTTAATCCAAAAAAATTTCTGCTTTCAATAGCTGGAAATGGAGCGAAAATACATAAACGGTTAGGATTGGAAATCTGAAGTTGTTGAGATACAGATCAAAGCAGTTTATCTATAGGATTTCTGAACGGTCGGCATTACCAACTGAAAGGTAGTTTAGTTGAGAAAGAATTTGAACTTCGAAAGCAACGCAAGCTGTGATTGTAACGGGCAAAAATTCCCAATTGAGAGCCTTTGTGAATTTGGGTAAACGCATGAACGATCTAACCGATTTTAGGCCTCCACTATGGTTGCGCTCTGCCAATATCCAAACAGCGCTCGCCAGCAGCAAGCTACGTAATTTCGTGAGCCGTGGCTTTGATGCGCAATCCCAAAAACATATTTTTGATGTTGGAGATGGACTAAAAACAAGCTGTTATGTCAACAAGCACCCTTTAGCAAAAGGTATGATAATCCTGTTTCATGGATGGATGGGCCGGCCACAATCGACCTATGTTTTGTCAGCAGCAAAAAACTTTTTCGACAAAGGGTTTTCTACCGCACGGGTCACTTTGCCTGACCACGGAGACGCCGCGGTTTTAAACAAAGAGATGGTCCCAATCACGCGAGACTCTTTTTTGCGCGGCTCCGTTGAACAAATTTGTGACCTTGAACCATCAATGCCAGTTGGGCTCATAGGGTTTTCGATGGGAGGTAACTGTGCTCTTAGGATCGCGCGAGACCTGCCAAAAACACCAATCTCACAAGTTTGTACCGTGGTTGCTGTGAGCCCTGTCATTGAGCCTGAAGAAACATGTACTTTGATCGACAAATCTCCATTAATCCGCAGATATTTCTTGCGTAAGTTCGACAGGCTTTATCGCCAAAAACAGGCTCAATTTCCCGAATATAGATCTGCAAATGAATTGCTAAACCAAAGAACACTTCATGGTCTAACAGAGCGTTCGGTCTTTCGATGGAAGGAATTTTCATCTGCAAAGATGTATTTTTCTGCCTATAAAATTAAGAAAGCTGATTTCACTCAAGCCAATATTCCTGTGACCCTGCTAACAGCTAAAGACGATCCAATTGTGTCTGTGAATTCGGCTCGTGCCCTTGATGAAGGGCCCAATTTTGAAAGGGTCTTTACAAGCTATGGGGGGCACAATGGGTTCTTTGAACGCTTTCCACGGCAAGTTTTCAGTGAACAAGTTGCTTTAGCCCGCTTTAAAAAGGCAATGGAAGTTCACTAGGCTCATAGTTTTGACTGCGAAGCTGCGCAACTGCACATGCTTTCTAGTTGAAATTTAATGCTCGAATAGTTGAACCGCATTATCTTATTCCATTTTTCATAAGTTCCATTGAATAGTAGTATAGGATTAAAGAGGTCTGCTTTTAGACAGAATTATAAAAACTAACTGATATGGACTTAGGCAACATGGACAGATCCGGAAACTGCGCCCTCTATAAGTGTCTTTTGATCAGTCCAAGAATATCCCTGCATGGTGATCAATGAGTGCATGATCCCATGCAGATGGGTAATGAGCCCGTCAGTAGCACGCTTGACAGACGCACTTTCGCGGGGTTCGCATCTCAACTCAGCCAAGTACATGAAAAATATTTCGAACTTGGTAATCACGTTTTGCTGTTCAACAAATAATTTTACCGTCGAATTCGAAACGCCTCCGCTCATGAAAACAAGATGGTAGTGCGCAGGATTGTCTCTCCAATATCCAACATAGGCGTTGCAAATCTGGCAAAGCTCCTCTCGTTGATCAGGCGCCTGTCCCTTGATCGCCGCAACGTTTTCGAAAGCTAGATCTATGATATAAACCCAAAGGTTTGTAAGAATATCAAGCTTGCTTGGGAAATACCGGTATAGCGCCATTGGGGTCATCCCAACTTCTTTTCCAAGCCTACGCATGGAAACAGACTCAAATCCTTCTTCAAGAAATAACCGTAATGCGATGGCAGCAATTTCTGTCCGTTTTGCGTTTTTTGCCGCATCTGACAGGCTGGGACGTCCGCGACCTTTTACTCGTTCTTTTTCGTCCATTTTACCTCTCACACACAACAGTTGAATTTTATTACAACATTTTTATATACGCGTAAACTTTTTACTTGCATTAAGGGTTCATATTTCACTATAGACCTGCTCAAAGGAGAACAGTTATGACATATTTACTTCGATTTATTTTGTTTGCAGCAGGCTGCGTAGTTATCTGGCTTGGCCTAAATGTCAGTTTAGGCGGAATTGAAACTCTGGGATGGCAGGGCGCCGAAGGCTTCTTTGCAATCACTGATATTGAGACATTCAATGTGCAGGACAACCACATGCGATTCATAGCCGGTGTCTGGACGGCTCTTGGTTTCGTGATGATCTTAGGCAGCATCGCATTGGACCAAATGCGTAGCATTCTAGTCGCTTGTGTCATCATGATTTTCTTTGGAGGATTAAGCCGATTTTCAGGCCAGGACCTCTCGGTATTGTTTGGGCAAGACATCGCACCTTCCTTGGCAGCAGAATTGATCCTCTTTCCAATCCTTGGCTTTTGGATATACCAAGCAACAGCAAAACAGCCTTTTAAAAACGATAAGATTTAAGGGCCCACTGGGCAATCAACAAAAACACAGTAAGGATCAATTTGATTGAATTTAATTTGGAGGCTGGGCTTACACATAAGTTTCCCAGACCTCCATTTCATCAAATAGGAATTCATCTAGCCCAAACAGCTGGTCGACCTCGGAGCATGTCTTTTTTGTAATTAGATTTCCCATGCTAAAAATTTTTCCAGACAATATCGCCATTATTTAATTGTGCTAAGATCCTTGAAGAGCGCTTACATTGACAAAAGTGATTTCTGAGCGAGAGATTTCCATCACCCCTTCAGCCTGCAGCTTTTCGAAAGTCTGTGTAACCCACTGCCGCGTCGCGCCAACAATGGATGCGATTTGCTCGTAAGTGATAGTTCGGTCAATGATAACTTTTCCGCCTTGCTGTCGGCCTTGGGCATCTGCCAAGATCAGAAGAAACTGACGCAGGCGCTCTGAGACCGAGCGCGTGCCAAGCATCTGGATCAACGCCGAATAACAAGTGCCCTTGGCCACCAGACCTTGGATTACAGCGACAGCCACATCTGGAATTTCACGCACTAACCTTTCCAAACTTCTGCCCGATAGAAATAGCATTTCACAGTCCTCCAAAGCATCTGCTGACCAGACATGACGCCCACGGCCAAAGACCTCAGGCCCACCAATAAAATGGCCCGGCGTCCAATATGCCAAAATAATTTCACGCCCGCTTGGACCAGTATAATAGGTCCGGGCACGACCAGATTCTATGATCCAAACACCGGTGTGGCTGTCTCCTTGATGAAAAATGCAATCTCCTTTTGAAAAGGTACTTCTGCTTCCCATCCGCCGCACAGTCTTTTGATCTTCAGGTGTCAAGGCGTTCAAAAAACCAGAGCTTTCGTTTATGTCGAGAATATATTCTGACAAAAAAATGGCACTTTGGGTTTCATGTCCCAATTCATTGCTAATATCTGTCATTCACAATCCCTTATCGCAAGATCACCCAAGTAAGCACCCAATGAGAACCTTGATTCCGAGCCCTATATTTTAGGAACACCGCTTGTTTTAGCCTGACAAAATCTGACATCATTTTTTCAAAGACCTTATCTGATAGGTATCTCGATTCCACGCTCTATCGGCCATATAAACTGGATTAAGACAGTGAGTTCCACACCTGGAAATTGAGTATCTTTGGAACGTGTTAGGGTTCACTTTTTGGCACCCGCAAATTTAAGATCACACCGTAAATTTAGCTAAGGTTACTTGCACAGCCCACACAGCTCAAATACGGCGGAGCAAAAAGAATAGCTGGTTGTTAAGATGCACACTTTTTGGGCGCTCAGTACTCTGATTGACACTTGTTTTAATCTTAAAAACATGGCCTATACTGGCCAGACACTCACATAAGCCGCGTCTCTAATCCAGTTACACAGCTACAATATATATGGATTTTACTTTCTATTAAGTTAGCCCGCTACGAGGCGTATAGGGGGCAAACCGCAAAAGGCATAGCTAAAGGGAACCCCACCAAATGACAAATGATCAAGCTGCCAACTTTCCGAGCGCCCAGCGGACATTTTTACGAACATCAGGATCAGAGTCGTCAACGTATTTTTCCAGAAATTGAGCTGTTTCTGGTACAGCCAATTCCCCCAATACAGCCGCGCATTCCTTGCGAAGATTGGGAATAGACAAATCCATCATTGCGCCAATTTCCATAGCAGCTTCATGAGCGCCCAACTTCTCAAGGGATCGGACAGCCTTCAGCCGTACCTGCCAAAAATCATCATTAAGTGCATCGCGTAATTTTGAGATGGAAGATTTTGATCCAGACTTGGCTAATGTTTCTGCCGCCGCTTCACGCACCAACCACTCGGGATCTTTTAACCCAGTGATCAGGATTGCTTCGGCATGCTCTGACTGGGAAAAACCAAGTGCAAAAGATGCCGTTCGACGAACCTGAACAGAGCTATCTTTTGCAGCTTCGCGAAGCGCGGGCAAAGCGCCCTCATCCTGCAACCAGCCTATGACACTTACAGCCTGTTGCCGCACGTCTTCGGATGAATGCTGCAAAGCTGTGACAGCAGGGCCCAAAGCCTCGGTTCGGCGCAACTCTTTAATCCCAGCAAAACATGCGGCTAGTTTTACCTCGTTCTGATCATTCAGATGGGGCAAAATAACATCACCTGCTTTGGGGTCTTTTAGTTCTGTAAGGCTGACTGCTGCGGCTTCGATCACAGACTGATCGATGTCCGTTAAAGCCCCCACCAAGGCCGATGCCACTTCTGGGCCATCAAAGTCAGTCAAGCCTTGGGCTGCCTGTTTACGTACGCCTGGGTTTTCATCCTGAATGGCTCTTGCCAAATATGGGATTGCAGCTGGATCCGCGCTGTCAGTTAACTCAATTACCGCGATGATGCGGCCCCCAGGATCTGGACTGTCAAGGCCTTCAGCCAAACAGGCAATATCATCAAACTCTTCAAATAATTCGCTCACGTCAGGCTCACTTTAACAAATAGGGAAGGTTTACGGTGACAGCACCCGTCGGGCAATCTGCCTCACAGGGCATGCAATACCAGCATTCATCATATTTCATATAGGCTGTCTTTGCCTTCGGCCCGTTTGGAGTAGCTGCAATCCGGAGCACGTCCAACGGACAAACATCGACGCAAACAGTACAACCTTTATCGGCAATACAAAGTTCATCATCGACGACAACAGGGACCATTGTGGCGGTTTGTGCAAGAGGCATTCTTTTTCCTTCTTATTCGGCAGCAACGGAGGGATCGACGCGTTGCTTGTTATAGGCATCCTTTTCGTCTTCGGATATTTCGACGATATAGGGTCTTACGTCCCGTTTATGGTGCGATGGCTTTCCGGTTTCATCCTTGGTCAAAATCGTGTGGCAGAACCAGTTTTCATCATCACGCTCGTACTCAACACGGTTGTGGTAAAGGCCCCAGCGGCTTTCCGTACGATACAGCGATGCCGCCACTGCCATGTCCGCACAATCTAAAATCGAAGATGCCTCTAGCGAGCGCATCAATTCATGGGAGTCTTTCACGTACATTCCGTGTTCCATGTCTTCGCGAATTTCTTCAAACCGTTTTTGAGCAAGTTCCATCTTGGCGGTGACTTTTGGCGGTTGAAGGTAATCATTTACAAAGCGTCGGGTTTTATACTCGATTTGATTGGGCGGAATACCATCATCGCGCTTCGTGGGTGCTAAAACTCGGTTCCGCTCAGCCTCAATCTCACTTTCGTCGAACTCGGCAAAGTCCACATCCTTGATAAACTCTACTGCGTCCAACCCAGCAAAGGCTCCATTGGTAAAAGCCCCAAGCATATAATTATGCGGCACATTAGCCATATCACCTGCAGCGTATAATCCATCAATTGTTGTTCGCGCATTTTCATCGACGAACACACCCGAAGCAGAGTGGCCCGAACAGAACCCGATTTCAGAGATATGCATCTCAATCATTTGTTTGCGATAATCAGTTCCCCGGCCTTGGTGGAAGTGACCGCGCGTGGGTCGTTCCACGATGTGCAAAACGCGCTCAA
>CABZJG010000041.1 GCA_902525995.1 Paracoccaceae bacterium
CCCCTTCAATCAGCTGACACATAAATCGATACATCACCACACCACCGTCAGAGTTGAAAACGTCCTCGAAAACGCGTAAGGTTGGCATAATACGAACTTACTTGGGAAATATCGATTTAACGTTATAGGGTTTCATTTGACAAAGGTTTTAACCTTCGCAAGCACTAAGGGTGGAACAGGGAAATCCACTTTATGTGTAAATTTAGCGGCTTTTTTTGCGCAATGCGGAAAGAGAGTCACAGTGTTGGACGTCGATCCACAAAAGTCATCCTATGATTGGATTAAAGAAAGCAGTGACGAACTTCTATCTCTGATTTCAGCAGTTCACCTCACTGAGGAAAGACAAATCGAGTCCGTTATTGCAGATACAGACAGTGATATTGTTTGCATTGATCTACAAGGCAGCCTTAACAACTCGCCGCTCTTTGCTTTGGCGATTGCTGACATAATATTAGTTCCGTGTAGGCCCTCGCGAGACGACATTATCGGTTTAGGCTGGATTCTAAAGCTCCATGAAATGGCTGCGGAAAAATTCCCTACGTCTGAGGCGAAAGTTATTGCAATTTTGAATGCCGTTAACGCTAGATCAGTAATTTATTCGCATACAAAGGCGCAAATTAAGGCCGACAATATAACTTTGATTTCCAATCCAGTCACGCAAACTGTCGCGTTTGCAGAGGCAAATATAAACAGAGTTTCAGTTTTTGACTCGAATGGGAAGGCAAAAAACATAATGCACAATGTTGGAAGTGAGTTATCGGAGCACTTATTCCAATGACATTGTCACCGACAGAGAATGAGTAAAACAACAGAGTAAACTCAGGAATGCAAAAAGAATGGGGAAGAAACTAAAAAATATTTCACCTTTGCAAGTGGTAAAGGAAAAGGCTGGCGAATTAGCTAAGCGAGAAGGTATCGAAGTATCTCCTCCTCAGGAAAAAAGCCCTAAAACTAAAACTAAAATTTCTTCTTCTACTACCGCTGAAACAGAACAAGCCGATAAGCCAGTGGATAAGAAAATTTCAAAAAATGACGAAAATGTATCGAAGCCGTCAGCTAAGCCCGCCACCGAGAAACGTAGTAAGAAATCGACTTCCCTAAAAGATAAAACATTGGAAAATGTTGATGCATTGGATAGTAACTCTGATCAAGGAGAATTGCCAAAGGTTGAAAATGTTGAGCCCAATGGAATCCTAAAAGAGTGCCAAAATCAGGACTATGGTGAATTATTTACTTACTCAAGAAATGGAGTGCAGTTTGGTATCCCTGTCCAAAACGTTCAGGAAGTTATTCGTGATTTTGGCGAAATAAGCGAACTTCCCATAGATTTGAAGGCATGCATCGGGTCAATTATTTACCGCAATAAACTGATACCCGTTTTTGAAAGTAAACAGCTGTCAAATAACCCTTCAGCAGTTGACAAAAATATACCCAAAGAACGAATGTCTTTAATACGCGTAATGATTGAAGACATCGAAGTCTGCTTTACAATGGATAAACATATTGATGTGGTTTCAACTCAATATAAATCCGATCAAAAAATTGGGGCGAAGAATGGGCATTTAAAAACCTTCGGGTATATAAAAAATACCATAGGTTACAAGAATTCTAATCTATCTGTCATTTTTCTAGAAAAAATTTGGGCTGATTTAGAGTTAAACCTCAGCAGTCAGGACGTGATTGACACGAGCGAAGTCTTTGAAGACCAGCACTCAAAAATGGTCTCGAAAAGTCAGAAAGAATTTATTTATGCGCGAATATACGATTTCCATTTTGTGGTGGAAATCAGCAGCGTCATAGAAATTATAGAAGGATACGATGTTACTAGGCTACATGGTTCGAATAGTTTTGTTAGAGGGCTCTTAAATCTTAGAGGCCAAGTCATAGCCTGCATTGATATATCTTCGAGCCTTGGCTGTGAAAAGCTCATAATTGATGAAAGAAACAAATATCTCGTGCTTAATCATCATCAATTTGAGTTCGCTTTATGTGTCAACGAAGTGATCGGTATTCGTTCTTTTGATACGAACAGTTTCGTTTCTGCATCAACAATTTTGGGCGATGATGTATCTGGATTGTTTTCAGGTGTGAGCGAGCAGGACGAACATACACTTCTTCAGCTTTCGCCGGAATTCATAATAACTTCTCCAATGTTGAACGCCTACAAGTTGGAGAAGTCCGATTAGTGTTATTATCAAGCAAAATATGGAAAATGATCTGGTGTTTCCGCTCGTAGGCGGGCTTACGGTTAAAATGCAAAAAGGGTGAAATCAATGGTAAATTTTTATTCAATCTTCGTCAGGGTCCTATTTCTAGTATTTCTTCTTTTCTTTTCAATTTTGCTTCTTAGTGGATTGGGTGCATTTTCCCTTGGTAAAGTTGGAGAACAGATCCAAGATATAGATAATTTCCAGATACCATTGCTCGAACACACGACAAAAATAACTGAATATCAGCTTTTGCAAGAAGTTCATCTTATGACGGGCGCTTTTGAATTAGAGGTTGGGCAGGAAGATTATTATAAAGATAACATAAAGCGAATGACCAAATATGGCTTGAAAGCAAGCGAGGAAATTTATGCGGTTGAGGCTATTTTACGTAAAAGGCTTGGAATCTATGATGGTGAGCATCGTTCAACCCAGAATGATAACGGACATAATCAAGTTGGGTTGTCTAAAGAGGAAACGGCAAAATTAGAAGAAATGCTCGAATTGGCTGAGCTAATTGAAAAAGAACATGATGAGTTTGAAGCCTTAACACAGCAATTCCTAGTTGCATTGGTAAGATCAGTCGGCGTCAAAAACGATATATCCACACATTCAGGTCAGGATAATAATCATGATGATGAAAATGGTCATGATTCATCCTTAAACTCTGACCTGTCATCGACCTCCCATCAAGAGCACGATGGAAAAAATAGCGGGCATTCAACAAAAGAATCTGGCCATGATGCGCCAGCCCACTCGGATACTGCCCATGGCAAAAACCCAGGTCAGACACTAGAGCTTGTTGAACTGGCTCATTTGCTTGAAAAAACACAAGATCAAATAAATGATCATTTACATGAACTGACAGTTGAAGTCCAAGCCATTACAGAAGCAGCTGTTGAATTAGCCGACAAAATTGAAAAGGACGCTCTGAGAAACACTTTGGTGGTTTCTGCAATAGCGGCATTAATTGCACTGACAATTGGAGTACGTTTGTCGTTGGGCATTAGAAACAGGCTTAATGCTGCAACAACTTCGATTACGGCAATTGCAAATGGAGGTTTGAATAAAGAAATAGACGACCAAGGCAAAGATGAAATTTCAACTGTAATGGCTTCCGTAAAGCAATTACAAAACAATCTAATAGAAGGCGTTACTGGGCTAAATACTCTTTCCTCTAACTTGACGAGATATGCCCACGATTTAGGCCAAGCGACCTCTCAGGTCTCGGAAAACACCTCGGAACAGGCGAGTTCTGTGCAGGAAACATCCTCCGCAGTGCAAGAAATGGCCGCGTCTATAAGGCAAAATGCAGAGTCAGCAAGTGAAAGTGATCAACGCGCGAATAGCCTATCAGAGGATGCGGCAACCTGTTCACAAGCTATGGAAAAAACTGCGTCATCAATGAAAGATATCGCTGAAAAAATAATGGTTGTTGAAGAAATTACCCGCAAGATTGAATTGCTAGCCTTGAACGCATCGGTTGAAGCTGCGCGTGCGGGTGAGCATGGAAAAGGATTTGCAGTTGTTGCTTCAGAGGTTTCAAAACTTGCTGAATTAAGTAAGCAAGCTGCTGGAGATATTCAGTTGTCATCAGCAGAGGGAAAAGAGCTATCTGAATCAACAAATAAAATGCTAAGTGAGCTTTTGCCAGAAATAGAAAAAACGCGCGATTTAGTTCAAGGGATCAGCGCGGCGTCTGGCGAACAATCAACCGGAGCCAATCAGATAAACTCTGCGATGCAATCTCTTGACGAAGCTATTCAGGGCAATGCGTCAGCCTCCGCCCAATTGGCAAAAACTGCCCACACGGTGTCAGACTTGGCTTCAGAATTAAGGGAGCTCGTAGCGTTTTTCAAGCTAGAGGCAACTGAGGGCTCTGAAAAGTTTAAAGCTAAAAGACAACGCAAACAGGCAGGAACAGCCAGAACAGAAAATGAAGATATAACCAAAGGAGGCATTGAGGATTTTTAGCACGGTAAACTGGTAAACCTTAGTGATTTTAAAGAGATCCCATGAAACGATATGAAGCATCGATATTCGAAAGCCGGCCTGAGGACAATTCGGACGAACAGTTTTTGGGTCGAGAGGAATTTAGCAGTAATGCGGAAGACCTTCGAAAACATATTTCAAGCGCTGGGAAAGAAGTCGTAAATATTATTAAGTCTAAGCACGAAGAGCCTGATGAAATATACAGTATTGCGTACAAAAAGTGCTATTTTTGCCTAGGTTTATCCAGAATTATAAATTTAAAAAAACTAGTGCATATTTTTGAAATTTTAGAATTCGTTTTAGACTGTGGCCGTTCAAAACAAGACTTTACTAAGTACTCGATGATTTATGTAGTGGATCTAATATTTGAGAATTCAGAAAAGATTTTAACGGATTATATTGAAAAAGGATCATGCGATTTTGACCTCAGCGATATTATTTCAGAGTGTAAACTTTACTTTGTTGATCCCTTGAACACTTATAATTCTGAGATTGAAAAGAAAATTCTGAACGAAGGGTCTGATGGTTTAAGTGAAATTTTAGTTGCGCGCCCAGAAGCAGCTGTTGAATTTACTGATATTCCTGAACTAGACCAAATTAGTGATGAACCGGAAGAGTTAGATTTCCCGGTAGATAAGGTGCCTTTGGTCTTAGGTTTTTGTGAAGAGGCGACAGACAATTTAGACGAAGTCGAAATGACATTGATTAAGCTAGAAGACAACGAAAATCCAGTTGATTTGGTTAATCAGGTCTTCCGAGCAATACACACAGTTAAAGGGGGAGCAAGGCTTTTAGAGATCAAAAAGATCGAAACCCTGGCGCATCAAATGGAAAGTCTTTTGGACGATGTAAAAACCCAAATTAAGCCTATAGACGCACATCTCATAGATGTTCTTATGGACGGAAATGCCGCGCTCGGCAAAATGGTTCATGAGGTTGGAGCGCTTGGAAATATCAAAACAAAGATCAATGATCTTATGCAACGGATAGATGAAATTCGAAAAGGGCAAGCCCAAGACTTTACACAAGCGGAATTAGCGGTAGCAGCTGAAAAAAGCTCAAGTTCAGATGCCCAAAACCAATCTGAGACAAATGAAAAGATTGAAATAAAACCGGACGAAAAAGGCGGACAGCCAGAGGAGAATATCAGAGTTCCCGCAGGTAAGCTGGATGAGGTTCTTAATACCGCCTCAGAGGTTTTTATTACGCGAATACGTCTTCAAAACGATATTCAGGTATTATCAAATGCTATCAATAATTTAGAGAGAATAACGCGGGCTGCAAGATTATCTGGAGTAGCCGAAAGTGTCGAAACTATAATGGAAAAATGCTCGGAACTCGACCTTGATCTGATTTCTAACAATTCAGATCAAAAAAGCTCGTTAAACAAACCAAGACGAATTCTGAAACAAATAACGGATATATTTAAGAGTGACATTTTCAGAAACTTGGAAAAGTTTCCAAGCGAGTCCCGTCTGACACTTCTAAGAATTGAAGATATAAGAAAACAGTTACAAAAAAATGTAGACGACTTGGAAGGCTTAAGTAGTCGTCTTCAAACTGGTGCCATGGGATTTAGAATGGTTCCGATTGCTCAACTTTTTAACCGTTTCCCGGGCCAAGTGCGAAAATTATCTAGAGAAATAGGCAAAAAGGCAAAGCTTACTATTTCCGGTGCTGATACCGAGCTTGATAAGCTACTGATAAATAAATTGGCGGATCCGTTGATCCATATCATGAGGAATTCCATTGATCATGCTTTTGAGTCATCGGATGAAAGAATCCGTCTTGGAAAATCAGAGATAGGCGAGATCAAAATTAGTGCGTTTTATCAGGGCTCAAATGCCGTCATTGAAGTTGCAGATGATGGCGCCGGTATCAATACAGAAAGAGTTCTTGCAAAAGCTTTAAGTAACGAAGTTATTTCCAAAGAAGATGCGGCAGAACTGTCCGATAAAGAAATCTTGGATTTGGTTTTCGAACCGGGGTTTTCAATGGCTAAGGAAGTGACAGAACTTTCGGGCCGAGGCGTTGGGATGGACGTTGTCAAAACAGCCATTTCAGGTGTTCAAGGAGCAGTACTATTAGACAGTGAGCTGGGTCGTGGAACCACTGTGACTATGAAGCTACCACTTACGCTGGCAATAGTTGGAATTCTTCTTGTAAGTGAAAATGGTCATCAATTCGCATTCCCTGTTTTGAATGTTGTCGAAGTTTTATCAATAAAGCGCAACGATCTTAAAAAAGTCGGCGAAAGCTTAGTTTTTAATTATCGCGGAATTACTTTGAACGTGAACGCCCTTTCGAAATTTTTGAACTTTCCTTCCAGTGCCTTTGATGAAGAGGAATGCTCGATAATCGTTCTAACCGATGGGGATAGGCATTTAGGGATTCTTGTGGATGAAATTAAAGGTAGACAAGATGTCCTAATCAAACAATTTGGTTCGTTGCTTGCGAAAATTGACTATATGATGGGCTGTACAATTTTGTCAGATAGCAGTCTCGTTTTGATCGTAAATATATGGGAACTCTTGACTTCCAATTCAAATCAACAACTGCAAATTGATAATTCTAAAATGAAAAAGGGAGTCAGAGCCGAGAGGGGCCAGCATAAAGTGTTGGTAGTGGATGACTCTGCTATGCAACGGAGCCGAATGAGTTCGATATTAAATCAGGCAGGATATGATGCTGAAACTGCGGTGGATGGCCACGACGCACTTCAAAAAACCGAACTAAACAATTTTTCAGCTTTCTGCGTAGATATAATGATGCCTCTAATGGATGGCTATGAGTTTATTGAAAAATTACGTAAGAGTGAAAAAAATACGGACGCTACTGTTATTCTAATCACGGGTAAAACGATCACAGAAGGGGCTGAGCAGCGTCGAATTGAGTCTTTAAATATTGCCAAACTATTCGAGAAGCCAGTTCAAGAGCAGAAATTTATTTCTGCGCTGGATAATTTATGTTTCGCGTTGAAAAACCAAAAGGGTGATGAGCTGTGACCTCTGTTGCAAACCAGATGATTTCAAAAGATGAAAATAAAGATTTTAAATTTATCATCTGTATAGAAAATGAAAGCTACTGTAATTATCTCAAGCAGTCTTTGCCGACTATTGGCGAGAACTCTGCTTTATTTATAGACAAAAAGAATATTCCAAATGCTGTTGCCGAAAATATGGACGTGATCCTTCTTTTGCAGTCAGATAACGAAGAATATGAATTGATAAAAATAGCAACAAAGCTCAAACGTGTATTTTCAAATGAAATAAAAATTATATTTTTGTCCCTTGATTATCAAATCAATCAAGAAGTATCAGCAGTCGTTGACAAATTTTTACAATTTCCACTTAGTGCAGACGATTTGATGGCGGCAAGTTTGGAAATTGCCTCTACTTTAAAAAAGGTTCTTTTAATTGATGACTCTAAACTCGTTCACAAAACAATAGTTGATGACTTAGAAGAAGCGGGTTTTGAAGTTTATCAAGCATTTGATGGGCAGGAAGGATATGAAAAGGCAATTGAATGCAAGCCGGCAGTGATAATTTGCGATATCGAAATGCCGCGTATGAATGGATATGAGGTCTGTGAAGCTATTCGAAACGATGAGCATCTTGCTGATACGCACATCATAATGTCAAGCACTCTTGGTTCAGCCAGAGATCAGAAAAAAGGCTTTCAGGTTGGAGTAGATGAATACATTACCAAACCTGTCATAATTAGCGAGCTCATTGACCGTGTAGACAAGGTATTTAGCCGCGCAAGCTCCGGTCGGGAAAGTGTTTTACTGCTGGATAAGAGCAGCCGATTTGCAAGAAATATGGCAAAATCTCTATCGCAGCAAGGTTTCAGTACTCGTACAGCCTCCTCTATAAAGGATGCATTGAAATCACTGAAACGTATTTCTTGCGATCTAATAATTGCTGAACTTGAACCTAACGATGGCACCATAATTGACCTTTTTCACGAATTAGGTGGCTTGGATAAAAACAATAGTCCAGACGTTCTTATTATAGTCCCTAAGGATGGTCAGTCTGACGCAAGAATGGTTCTAAATGCAGGCGCCGCAGGTGTCCTTTCTAAACCTTTCACGAACGATGCATTCCTGGCTCAAGTGGAGCGCGCGCTTGCTGATAGACGCTCAAGAAGAGAAAAAGAGCAACTCGGAAGATATGTTTCGAAAGCGTCAATGCGCATGGCTATTGAAAAAGCAATTCTTGGATCTGATGATAAACAAACGCGGGCTGACCGAAAATCAGCAAGTGTTTTTTTCAGCGACATAGCCAATTTTACAGCGCGTTGCGAGCGGTATTCCCCAAAAGAAATCGTAGAACAAATTAATCTTCTTTTCGAGGTGATGACGCGGGTGATTATGAAAAACCAAGGAGATATAGATAAATTCATTGGTGATGCCTGTATGGCATTTTGGTTGGATGAGATCGCGAAGTCCTCAAGCGAGGCGGTGATGTTAAGTATTTTAGAAATGCAACAACAGATTGCGGTAATGAATGCCGATCACCCTGTTTTGTCCAAAGACCCGATCGTCGTTCGAATGGCCGCTAATACCGGAGAAGTCATCCTATGCGATCTTGGCGCCGCAGATGCGCGGGTGGATTTGACAATAATAGGAGATACCGTGAACATTGCTGCAAGATTTGAATCCGCCTGTAAACAATATGGTTTGACTAACTTAGTCACCGAGGAAACCGTGCGAGGAAATATGGATAAATTTCTTTTGCGAATCATCGATAAAGTGCGTGTGAACGGTAAAAAGGAACCGCTTAACTGTTACGAAATATTAAGCATTAAAGGGGCTGAAACAAAAACCCATACAAAATTAAAAGAAACTTTTGAATCAGGCTTTGTAGATTATCAAAAGGGCGATTTTAATAAAGCGGTGTCTTCATTTAAAAAAGCATCCAAATATGAACAAGACATCGACGCTTCTTTGACACCGTCATCATTGTACATTTCAAGATGTGAACATTTGATAAATAATCCGCCAAGTGAATGGTCTGGTTTTTGGTCGCTTACAGAAAAATAAAGTATATGTTGAAAAATAGTGAACTATTTCAAGAATACGTACGCATAAAAGACTTTTTTAAAATAGAATTCGGGTTGGTCTTGCCTGAAAAATTAAACCAAGCAAATACTAAAAGGCTTGAGAAATTTATTGAAGTTTCGGGTGGGTTAAATGGAAGCCTGAAGCTATCGCAACATAAAAACCAAGTGCCAGATGAGAAATTATTAGGCTTGATCAGCTTATTCACCGTCAATCACACAGCTTTCTTTAGGGAAAACAAACAATTTGAGTTTTTTAAAGAGAAAGTAATGCCCAATGTCCTAGGGCCAAATTTTGAACACGAAAAATCTGAGCTAAGAGTTTGGAGTGCTGCAGCGGCTTCCGGTGAGGAACCATATTCAATATTATTTACAATGCTAGATTATTTTCATGAGAATGGTTGCAAGTATACTGGAGATATTCTGGCGACAGATATTGATATCAAGGCTCTTAATATTGGTTATCATGGGGTGTACAGACAAAAAAAAATAGAAGGGAAAATATCGGCTCTCAACCAACGATATTTTCAAAAGCACACTAATGGAAATTTACAGATAGCATGGGACTTGAGAAGAAAAGTTCTATTTAGGTGGCTAAATCTAAATTGTGACCAATATCCGATGAAAAGGAAATTTCATGCTATTTTTTGCAGAAATGTCATGCTTTATCTATCTCAAGAAAGTAGGGAAAAAATAATAAAAAATTTAACCGAGTATCTGTATCCAGGGGGATATTTGTTTTTGGGTATAAGTGAAACGAATTTGGTTCAGCGCTCTGACATGCGTTCGCTCGGTGATTCAATTTATCAAAAGGATTATTGAATTTTAAATGGCTGAAATAATAAATATTTTAATTATAGAGCCGAATGCGTTGATCAGACAAACGCTACATCGTTATTTTAGGAATTCACAAGTTTTTAAAGTAATTGGAAAAGCCCATGATGCTAAAATAGCAAATATAAGAACGCATTCAGTACTGCCAGATATTATTATTTTTGATTATGCCGACAGTCACGAAAGTAACCTAAATCATTTGAAGAATATATTTAGTGGATTTTTCATACCAATACTATTTTTTTCTACGAAATCCTTGGAGGAAGTTTCCCAAATTGCAAGTGAGTTGGGTTCTCTTGATTGGTCTTTGATTGAAAAACCTAATGCTAGTTTAGCAAATGAGACAACCCGCCTTCTGCCAGAAATTGAAAAACAATTAAGAGAATTATATTTATCTTCTATAATGCGTATTGAGAATTTCAAAAAATCAAATAAAGCCAATCGAAATTATATCACTTCAATTAAAAAATTAAACTCGGCAAAACCTATTTCGAAACAGAAAAAAGTAGATTTAATTTGTGATAAAGTTATTTCTATCGGCGCTTCTACCGGGGGGACAACCGCATTATTGAAAATATTTTCTTCTTTACCCAAATCGATACCAGGCATAGTGGCAGTTATTCATATGCCTATCCGTTTCACGGGGTCTTTTGCGGCTCGGCTAGATAAACTTTGCGAAATAAGCATAGTGGAAGCTAAGGATCGACAAGAAATAAAATGTGGTCAGGTTATAATAGCTCGCGGTGATAGACACCTGCGCGTGAAGAAAATTGGGAATAGAATTTTTACCGAATTGGGGGGCACGGAACAGGTGAACGGGCATTGTCCCTCTGTCGATGTTTTGTTTAAGTCTATTGCAGATGAGCTTGGTGCGTCTGGTGTCGGTGTTATCTTAACTGGTATGGGTAAAGATGGGGCCGCTGGGCTTGGTGAAATCATGCGATCTGGCGGTTTAACGATAGCTCAAGATGAAGGGTCGTCAGCAGTTTATGGAATGCCCAAAGCGGCTGTTGATGATGGTGCTGTTCAAGAACTATTACCTCTAGACAAGATTGCGTCAAGGTTAGCTGAAAAATCTTGTCGTTAACACGCGATATGTCCGGTTTATGTAATAGGCGAATTGTCCGGTTTATGTAACAGGCGAATTGTCCGGTAGCTTAGTGCCTCGAAATAGGAGGTGCGATGAGCCGGACGCAATTGTTACGTAACCGTCTGGTCTCCCCCCTCTGACGCTTCTGT
>CABZJG010000042.1 GCA_902525995.1 Paracoccaceae bacterium
CCTATCAAACGCGTCCAACACGCTTTCGTGCATCATTTCGGATAATGTCGGATGCGGGAAAACCGTTTCCATTAAGTCCTGCTCGGTGGTTTCAAGCTTCCGGCCAACAATATAGCCTTGGATAAGCTCGGTCACTTCTGCGCCCACCATATGGGCGCCAAGCAATTCACCACTTTTTGCATCAAATATGGTCTTGATCATGCCCTCAGGTTCGCCCAAGGCAATAGCTTTACCATTTCCAATAAAAGGAAACCGTCCCACTTTAATTTCAAGACCGGCGTCTTTTGCGTGAGCTTCGGTCATCCCAACACTGGCAATTTGGGGATGGCAATAGGTGCATCCGGCAATGCTGTTGGGATCAACGGCGTGCGGTTTTTTCCCAGCAATCAGCTCTGCCACCATCGTGCCCTCATGACTGGCTTTATGTGCCAACCAAGGCGCCCCCGCCAAATCACCAATGGCAAAAACGCCCTTGACCGATGTCCGGCAATATTCGTCGGTTACAACATGGGTGCGATCAATTTTCACACCCAAATTTTCCAAACCTAGGTTTTCAATATTTCCAACAATCCCAACTGCAGAAATAACCGTATCAAATTCGTGCTTTTCCAGTTTCTTGTCTTGCTCAATATGCGCAATAACTTTGCCGGACTTGCGGTCGAGTTTTTTCACCATGGCCTTTTCTCGGATAACCATGCCTTGTTTAAGAAACTGCTTTTTCGCAAAATCCGCTATTTCAGCATCTTCCACGGGCAAAATCCGATCCAGCACTTCAACGACCGTGGTTTCTGCCCCCAACGTGTTGTAAAAGCTGGCAAATTCAATACCAATTGCACCAGAGCCGATTACCAAAAGCTTTTTCGGCATTCTAGACGGGGTCAAAGCGTGCTTATAGGTCCAAACCAGATCGCCGTCAGCCTCAAGCCCTGGCAATTCTCTTGCACGCGCTCCGGTTGCCAAAATCACATTTCGCGCAGTTAATTTCTGGGTTTCTTTGTCTGTTTTGACCGAGACAGTATTGGGACCCGTCAAAGTCGCGGTTCCCATGAAAACTTGCACCTTATTTTTCTTCATAAGGAAGCCTACGCCTTGGTTTAATTGTTTCGCAACACCACGTGAACGCGAAACAACTGCATTTAAATCAAAGCTTATCTTATCAGCTCCAAGCCCGAATTCTTTGGCACGATGCATCAAATGAAAAACTTCAGATGAGCGCAACATGGCTTTTGTCGGAATACATCCCCAATTAAGACAAATTCCGCCCATGTGCTCACGCTCGACAATGGCAGTTTTCAGTCCAAGTTGTGCTGCCCGAATAGCAGCAACATACCCACCGGGACCGGCGCCAACAACGACGACATCAAAAGACTTAGAGGACATAAAAGACTCCGCAATAAAAAAATCAGTTTAACGTTAAACTATTTTTAAATTTACTTCAATGCCTCTCTGAGGCTCAGCTCGCTTGTGCCAATTGATTGAATGTCGCGCCATACCCCCCCCTGGTCAATAAATTCTCTCTCTGGATGGGTGAATCTGCGCTGAAGCGCCTCATTGCGATATGGAAATCGCCCAAATGCTCTAATGATCTCACGGTGTGCCTGGGCATGTAAAAGATTGGAGGCCCCGGTTTGTTTCATACGCTCGGACATTAGCCTAACACAGCGATCCTGATCACATAGGTTTTCAGAATGCATCAAAGGCAAATAGAAAAACTGCCGAGCCGGCTCATCGATTCGCATATCCCAACATTGCTTGATAGAAGACTTTGCAGCAGCGAATGCGATTTTATCTGTTGCAAATGCCAAGCCGGTTCCGCGAAACATATTGCGCGGAAATTGATCTGCTAAAATAATATAGGCCAATGCCCCTGTTGGGTAGGTTAGCCAGAGACTAAAGGAACCAAGCTTTAACTGCTGCCAAGTGGGTTCAAACAAATTTCGTATTTCCGCATCTAACTTTTCAGAAGAGTCATACCACCCTTCAGGTCCAACCTCATCTACCCAAAACCGCAAAACGTCATCTTGATTCATGACGACGACTCCCTTGTGCAAAAATCAATTTACAAGAATGTTACATTTTATTTTCAACCAAAAGAAAACACTTTTCTACTAAATATGGCCAAAAACAGACAATTTAGTCTGTATTTTGTATGTTTTCGTCTTCCTGAGCCGTTTCAATTGCAAATTCTTGCGCCAGTTCAAGCGCAACAGGCGAGGCCGTTGGCAAAACCGGCGTATAAGAATTGGCATCTTCTACCGAAGGCGCGGCCCGTCGCGTTGTCCTATATGCAGCATAAATCGCTAGGGTTCCCATCAAAAGCGCAATAATCAAAAAATACCCAAAGGGTCCAAAAGATTGCATCACCCAACCTACAATGAGAGGTCCAGAAATTGCGCCAATACCATTAATGAACAGCAACCCCCCAGAGGCGGCAGCCATATCATCAAAATCCAAATAATCATTGGTATGCGCAATAAGCAGAGAATAGAGCGGATTAGACATGCCGCCAATCAGGAAGGCCGACAGAAGCAGTGCACTAAAGTTACTGCCCGCCATGATTGCCAGCAGCGCACCTGCGGTTCCTAAAATCGAAAGCCCCATAATCAGTTGGCGCCGATCCATTCGATCAGACATCCAGCCAACAGGATATTGAACCAACATAGCTCCGATATAAAATGCTGCCGCAAAGGCCGATATCTCAGCTAGGCTTAGCGATATCTCTGCACCGAAAACAGATGCCATGCCGAACTGTACGGAAAAAACTCCTCCAAGCAGAAACATGCCAACGCATCCAAGCGGAGAGGTTAAAACAAGTTGCTTTAGCTGCATTGGGTTGGTTGTTTCAAACGCTGGCGTCGGTGTAATAGACAATAGAATTGGAGCAAACGACAAAGAAACTAAGATAGATATTATTATAAACAAAACAAACCCGCCAGGATCTGCGAGCATCAATAGACCCTGCCCGACCACCAAACCTAACATTTGGATAATCATATAAAGAGATAGTGATTGGCCTCGGTTTTCATTTGTAGCGGCATTGTTGAGCCAACTTTCCGCAGTCACATAAACCCCACAAAAACAAAACCCAATTACAACCCGCCCCAAAGCCCAAACCCAGGGATTAGCGATCAAAGGGAATAGAACCAGTACAGCAGAGATGAATGAGGCCAAAGCTGCAAAAACTCTCACATGTCCAACGCGGCGGATCATTTCCGGAGCCATTCGGCTGGCCCCTAAAAAGCCAACAAAATATGCTGACATCACGATAGACATTTGAAAGGTCGAAAACTGTTCAATTTCTCCACGAACGCCCAAAAGGGTACCATGAAGCCCGTTGCCGACCATCAAAAGCATCATTCCAAAAAGCAAAGCCCAAGAATTGGTGAAAACAGAAATCAAAATCTCACTCCTTTGCAATGAATAAAATTGCAAAAACGAATCTCTGCTTTACCTAAAGATGAATGGATTTTTTAATCTACTTTTTTCGTCTCACTAGGGATCAAAAGCGACGAATCACCATAAGAAAAAAACCGATAATTTTGTTCAATGGCGTGATTATAAATTTCTTTTACCCTTGATTGTCCCATCAAAGCGGATACCAGCATGAGCAGGGTAGATTTTGGCAAATGAAAGTTCGTCATCAACCCACCTGCAATTTTAAACTCATAGCCGGGGTAAATAAATATATCCGTTGCCCCAGACCAAGGTGCAATAACGCCTTTTGTTTGCGCTGCTGTCTCAATTAATCGCAGCGCTGTTGTTCCTACTGGGATCACACGTCGACCACTTTGCAACGATTGATTAATTTCAAGAGCGGCCTTGGCCGAAACATAGCCAGTTTCAGAATGCATTTTGTGGTCTTTAATCAGATCGGCTTTAACAGGCAAAAACGTCCCTGCACCAACATGCAAAGTCACATATGTAAACTCGACGCCTTTCTGGCTCAAGGCTGAAAGTATCTCTTTGTCAAAATGCAGCGAGGCCGTCGGTGCAGCAACGGAGCCTTGAGTGCGCGCAAAAACAGTTTGGTAATCCAGTTTATCCTGCTCGTCCGCGGGTCTTTTTGCTGCAATATAGGGCGGCAATGGCATTTTACCCACTTTGGCCAAAGCTTTGTCAAAAGGCTCACCTATAAGATTAAATGACAAAACTGCTTGCCCATCAAATTTATCAACCAGTGTAGCTTTTAGCCCATGCCCGAATTCAATTTGCTCACCATGTGAAACTTTTCGAAGCGGCCGCACCAAGGCAGTCCATTGCGCTTCGGGCGTAAGAGACAACAACGTTACTTCAATAGCGGCCTTGCCGCTTCCCCCCACAGCCCCAGGACGATGACGCGTACCAAAAAGGCGTGCTGGTATAACCTTAGTTTCATTGAGCACAAGACGATCACCGGGGCGCAAAATATCAACCAGATCAGAAACCCGTCGGTCGAGTGTATTTGTGTCTTCACACCAAAGTAAGCGTGCCGCGCTGCGCGGCGACACCGGGCGCGTAGCAATCAAATTTTCCGGAAGATCAAAATCAAAATCACTTAAGTGCATGGGCCCGCTTTATTCTAGCTTTGGAGGTGGTCGTCGGAAAAGATCACGCAAAATAGATGGCGTGATCGCAGAAAGAGGATTGATAATAAATCTTGGTCTATCCGTGGTGCCCCTTAGATTGAAACCAAAGCCAATAAACCCTTCGCCTTTGCGGGATAAAATAGATCCTATTCCATTCACCAAATACAAAGGCGAGAAAAATCCCTGCATGTCAAATATCTTAGTTTCAAGGTTATAATATCCATCTAGAGTAATTCCCATGGACGGCCCTATGGCAGATGCGCTTTGAACGATAATTTGATCATTGGTCAAACGAAAAGTTGCGTCAATTTCATTCATTATAACCCCGGGGCCAGTTAATTGATCTAAAAGCCCAACAATACTGATCGCATTAAGAAGTTCTGCAAGAATTGGCATTTTTTGAAGTTTTATATCAGTTACTCTGACAACCCCATCCATTTCACCGGCAGTATCTCTTTGATCCAGCATCAAAAGGAGCCGCCCACCCTGCGCCCTTTCAAGCACGTCAAGTGCCATAAGAAACTGCCCGGCATCATTTGATCCGGCCTCAATCCTTATACTCCCGTTGCTCGGTAAGACCTCACCACCAAATGGCGCGCGTTTATTAAGGTTTGCCCGAAATTCTCCCGACAGATTATCGCCATTGATGAACTCACCTTTAAACTGATGCAAGGTATTATTTTTGCTTATTTTCAACCTATCCAAAGCAACATCTAATGAGATATTCTTCGCCGGGCCATCAGCTCTTTCAGATGTAGAGTCTAAAAATGCTGGCAATTCCATGGTGCCACCCGAAAGCTTGATATTCCCTTTTGCATCCAGCATGCCGGAGACATTTAATTGATCTGAAATTGAAAATTTAGAGAATTTCAAAGTCTCAAATTGATTTTGAGCACTCAATTCAACCTCGGCATCCACCTCAAGCCCTGCACCATTCAAGGCGAAACGATCTACTTTAAGGGTCTCGCCTAGACTACCAGTGAGTTCAAATTCTAATTGGCTGTTTTTTGACTTCCGCCAATTTAAGCGATCGAGCGAAATTGTCGATCCGACCAGATCGCTCGACACATAGAACTCAGGAGCGGTGCCCTTGGTGAATGCAACTGTTAATTCTGCTGGGCTAGAGCCACTTATAAGCCCCGCTGGCAAAGGGATAGAAAACGCTTCCATTAAATCTCTTGAAAGCAACATTCGCGCGTTCAAAATTGCAGGCGTTTTTCCTGTATTTTCACCCATAACCATCTGAAACGCACTATCAAAAGAAATTCCACGCATTTCTGCCAAGGTGTCAATTTGCAAAATATCATTGTTTACTTGCACATTTACCACGTCAGCGAAGAGAGACTGGTTGGGAACAATTTGGTCACTTTTCGCGTTATTTATGACGGCCGAGGCGCTGTATTTAATTTGATCTGCCGGCGCATTACGCATGACGGGAAATTCAATTCTTGCTTTGATTTCAGTCTGCCCACTCACAGCATCCGTTTTGAAGTCCAGCCTATCCAATGCCGTCATTGGAGGATAGTTCAATGTTGTCAGGGCAGAGGTCACTGACCCTGTAGCTCTGATTTCCGCAATAGCCGGAGCCGGTTTTATCCTGACATCAGGAATGATAAACTGCGAACCAGATAGATCAACTGTCTCTCCGTTTTTGGGAACGAAACTCGCAGTTGTAAGCTGTGTCGCCAATCGGTTGTTCGCCACATAAAATTGGCCAGAGCTGTTTTTGATGGGCGGCAGGGTTTTCAAAATCCGCATTTCTGCGTCGTGATAACTAAATCCCAAATCAGTTTCAGGTGGCTTGCCCTCTTTAAGCCGCATAGAATACTGAATATCGTGCAAAACAGCGGTTTTTACATTCTGCTGTACCCAATTTCTGGATTTTGGCTTAAAATTAGGCGGCCAATAAGCCAAAACATGATCAGACATGGCCCAAGGGGTGGATGCATCAACATTGGCACTCCAACCTTGCTGATCTGCCCGCAATAGAGCGGATCCGTTCGCCACGACGTTACGGCTGATATCCTCGGCAAAAAACTGTTTCACTTGCAATTCGAAAGGTTCAAGCAACAAACGAAAATCCATCACCCCCTGATTTAGCGTGACAGGAGCATCCAATTGCCCATCCGGGTTCACCCTAATGTCAGCGAACGTAAATTGGCCAAACAAACCAGATGGCCAATCATTTTTTGGCTCAAGAACGGCAAACCCTTCTGCCGAAAGGCTCAAATCACGGCTTGAAATTGAAACCTCATCAAAGGAAAGCATTGCCTGGCTAGCATCATAGGTGAAATAAGCGCTAGCGGCATCAAATAGAATGGCGCGCGATTCAGAATTAGGTTGCAGGGCGCCATTTGAAATTTGCAAACTGGCACTTATCGGCTGTAATGAACCCGATTTGTCAAAACCGCCGCGTAAAGACCCAGATATTGGCGCCTTTAGGACACTTAACCAGGCTAAAGTCGGCAGCTGGCTAGAGACAATTTCCGCGGGCATATCAACAAAGCTCAATCCAAAGGAGCTTTCATCTGCACCGATCACATGTTCAAAACTTGTCTCTAAGGTTGCCACATCTGCACCGCCAGTCAGCAAAGCCATATCTGCGCGGGCGACTAATTTATCCTCTGTTTTCTTAATATTTAATCTCGCGCCATCAACAGCCCAACGGCTGTCCGATCGACGATCAACATAGTCAAGTGTTATGCTCCTGACATCCAAAGAGAGAAAACTGGATAAAGCCTGTTGCCGTAAAAAGATATCAACCGCTGCTATTAAATCAGATGTCGACGGCGCTTTTTCAAACTGTGAATCAAAATCGCCAAACTGCGCTTTGACCGCTCCGGTCTGATCACGAAGCAAGGTAACGAACACTCCGTCAACCTCAACTGTGTTTATTCTCAGCTTTCCTTCAAGTGCCCGCGCTAACGATAATTTAATCAACATCCGGTTGAGCAGAACCGGCTTAGGCACTTTACCGGGGCTTACTTCAATATCCTTAAAGCCCAAAATGGGCCGCCAATTCTCATCTAAGGTGATAAATGCCCTTTCAAAAGTCATATTTAGGTCGGAAAGGGACACCTCAATTTGATTACTTACATATGTCTTTGCCCAGTTAGGAAGTTCGACCTCACGGTTATGAAGTAAAACAACGGAAAGCACCGCCACAAAAAAAATTGACGTGAGAGCTGCAGTAAAAATTGCAAATATTCGTCGCATGACTGGTGGAAGCCCTGAAAGCCCCCTCCAAAATCTGCTAAAATATTTCACCATTTCATTGGCCTTGGCACTTTATTTCGATTTACGCGGCTCTATCATATTGTGATAGTGCGTTACCCAGAGGAGAGCTCTATGTCAAACTTGCCTTACCCTGCCCCAAATGTACAGTTGCCACGTGATGGAGGTGAAACCATAAATCTGGCAGATTTTCGACCGTCAGCAGTGGTTTTATTTTTCTACCCTCGTGACAATACGAGCGGGTGCACAAAAGAAGCACAGGCCTTTTCCGCTTTGAAAGCTGACTTTGAAAAAATTGGAGTAATTGTGGTTGGTATCTCCAAAGACAGCGTCAAAAGCCATGATAAGTTTGTTGAAAAACAGAATCTTACGGTTCCGCTGCTGTCTGATGAAGATAACAATGTATCAGAGCAATTTGAGGTTTGGAAAGAAAAATCAATGTATGGGAAAACCTATTTTGGCATCGAGCGCTCAACTTTTTTGATCAATGGGCAAGGCGAAATTGTGCAAGAATGGCGAAAAGTAAAGGTCCCGGGTCACGCCGAAGACGTGCTGGAAGCGGCAAAATCACTTTAATCTGTCAAGGATAGCAAATGGATGCGAACAAGCTGACTTTGGCCGAAATGGCTGTCGAGGTTTTAACCACAGCAGAGGGCAAGGCCAAAACAGACCTTTCCTTACGCCATGCTAAAACATGGGTACAATCTCGAAACGAAAAAAAATCAATTGCTATCGGCACCGCGGTGCCGCCACTGCACCCTGCAAGACCGCAGCACCCTCAACTGCTGTCTCAAAGGGATGTCCCAAAGCGCAAACCCGGATCTGTCGAGGGGCGTATTGCACTTCTGCATGCTGTTGCGCACATCGAATTAAATGCTGTTGACCTGCATTGGGATATCATTGCGCGCTTTAGTGATGTGCCATTGCCACTTGGGTTTTTTGATGACTGGGTAAAAGCTGCGTCTGAAGAGAGTAAACATTTCAAATTGGTTAGTTCCTGCCTTGAGCAAATGGACAGTTATTATGGAGCATTACCAGCGCACGCAGGCATGTGGCGTGCAGCTGAAGATACAAAATCTGACCTTCTTGGACGATTGGCGGTGGTGCCAATGGTATTAGAGGCACGCGGCCTAGATGTGACCCCCAATATGATTGAAATTTTTCGCAGAGCAAAAGCTGACGAGGCTGTGGCTGCGCTTGAGACCATTTACCGCGAAGAGGTATCCCATGTCGCTTACGGTTCAAAGTGGTTTAATTTTCTGTGTGGGCGCGATAACTTGGACCCAAAGGAAGTCTTCCACAATTTGGTCAGAAAATACTTCAAAGGAAACCTCAAACCTCCTTTCAATGAAGAAAAACGCGCTGATGCTGGATTGCCCCCAGACTTCTACTGGCCTTTGTCCGAGGAGTTAAAGCCCGCCCATTTTTCCTAGAAAATTATCCGACTGATAGATGAGAACAATTTCGCTAACCCTGCGCCCCGACAAGAAAAGCGCTTGCACGCAAGATCAGTGATTGTTAGCTGTTTCGACTAAAGAAAACCAACGGGATGTAATGGGGAACAGGTCGTTGAACCTTCGGCTGTCAGAAAAATCGGATACCTTCTGGGAGCGTTTTTTCCCCGAACGAAAAGTATATCTTCGCTCCGAAAACGATACGCGTTTCTTCCGGTGCTATCGACTACGCAAGCCGTGTTTTTTTTCAGCTCAGCCCTGCTGCTTGCATGGACAATATTGGCAACTGCAATTTTTTTGATGGCCTCACTGGGTGCGGGAAGTTTTAGGGACCAAGCCATTTTAGACCAGCAAAGCTATCAAAATCGTCTAAGAGAAATTTCAGACGAAAGAGATTTGCGATCCGGCGAAACCAAAACCGCGCACCGGCAATTTGATCTTGCTTTGCGTGAGGTCGCTGGGATGCAATCTCAACTACTTGAGTTGGAGGTGCGTCGCCGCGAATTGGCAACCAGCATGGAGGCAGTCCAAGCAAAGCTACAGAAGTCACTTAAAGCCCGCCAGACAGCCGAGGCTGAAATTCGTCGTCTTTCTGAAACCGGCAATGTCCCGAATAAAAACCCAGATATTGATCATGGCGGCAATGTTGGGTCACAAACAATTGATTTTCTGAATACCGCGCTTAAGGAAACCGCTGCAGAGCGCGACATCATGGCGGCGCAAGCAAATCTTGCTCTACAGCAAGTTGAGGAGATCGCTCTTGAACTGCGATTGATGGAAGAAAGAAACGATCAAATTTTTCGCCAAATTGAAGAAGCCATGGTTGTATCGGTACAACCTTTGGAAAAAATGTTCCGATCCGCTGGGATGAACCCAAAAGCAATTTTAGAAGCCGTTCGGCGCGGCTATTCTGGATACGGCGGGCCCTTTATGCGACCAAGCGGTGAAAATGCCCAGATAAGTTTAGAAGAGCAACGCGCAAGTAAAATTCTATCTGATTTGGGGTCACTTAATATATATCGGATTGCCATTGATAAAGTACCGCTTGCACACCCCATTAAGGACAAACATAGATTCACATCTGGTTTTGGCCCTCGTTGGGGACGAATGCACAATGGTTTAGATTTTGCCGCGCCGCATGGCACCCCGATTTACGCTACTGCGGACGGCGTAGTGGTTTTTGCAGGACGGCAATCTGCCTATGGGCGTTTGATAAAAATCAAACATGACTTTGGTTACGAAACCCGCTATGCTCACCTATCTAAAATTCGCGTGAAAAATGGCCAAAGGGTCTCGCGCGGCGAGAGGATTGGTGATATGGGCAATACTGGACGCTCCACAGGAACTCATTTACACTATGAAATCCGGTCAAATGGAAAAGCTGTTAACCCGATGAACTATATCAAGGCTGCAAAAGATGTTTTCTAAAAGCAAAATAAACGACCCCGCTCAAACAGATACAGATGCCGCTACACCGGCGTCTTCGCCCGAGACCTCAAAGTCTTCAGACAGCGGCGACTACAAAGCAAAGACACCAAAAGTTAAACCGCCTGCATCCGTTCTGTCTGCAGATTTGCACATCACCGGAAACTTGAAAACAACCGGTGATATTCAAGTTGAAGGCACTGTTGAAGGCGACATCCGCGCCCACCTTTTGACAATTGGTGAAAGTGCCACGATCAAAGGCGAAGTGATCGCGGATGATGTGGTGATCAACGGACGCATTGTAGGCCGCGTGCGCGGATTGAAAGTGCGCTTAACTGCAACGGCTCGAGTTGAAGGCGATATCATTCATAAAACCATAGCGATTGAGTCTGGCGCTCATTTTGAGGGCTCGGTCCAACGGCAAGATGATCCGCTAACCAAGGGTGCACGTAGTAAGCCAGCGCAAGCTCCTGCAACTGCTCCTAAAGCCTAATAACCCAACTTTGAGGGGTGTCTTAGAACTTGGCATCAAGTCTTTGCGTTTGGCGGGATGGCATAAGTCATCGTGGCGCGCGCGACATGCTCTGCGGTGCCGTCTG